>JAADDS010000052.1 GCA_013153845.1 Methanococci archaeon
TGCTCATTAGCCAAAATCGAAGTCAAAGCAACATCAACCTCCTCCCTCCTCTCCAAAAAATAAGAATTCAACTCCCATCTAATTTTTTCAAGCATGATTTTCACCTAAATTTTATATTTGTTTAAATAGCCCCTTGGCGTTATCATCTTGCCATTGACAATTTTTGTTGAAGAATTTCCAATGATTAATATTGTATTCATATCTATAAACTCCAAATATCTTCCTATATCTTTATAAAGTTCTTTAAAAGTTGTTATTAAGTATTTTTCGTTGTCTCTACCGGCGTTTTTAACTATCCCGACTACATAGTCATTATTTTTTGCAAATTCAGATAAAATCTCCATGGCTTTTAAGAAGGGCTCTTTCCTCCTTTTGCTTAAAGGGTTGTATATGCATATAACAAAGTCCCCTTCTAACGCATATCTAAATCTTTTTAATATGATCTCCAACGGAGTTAATAAATCGCTAAAACTAATAACCACAAAGTCGTGATTTAATGGACTTCCTAAAATTGCAGAAGCCAAGGAACATGCAGTTATTCCAGGAATAACTTTTATCTCTATCCCATAATTTTTAACAGCATTTATTTCATAAGCTAATGAAGCTAAACCGTAAATTGTCGCATCTCCACTTGAGACCAAAGCAACATCTTTATCTTTTGCCTCTTTTAATGCATAATCAACCCTATCAATCTCTTTCGTCATTCCAGTTGTGTATATTGGCTTGTTAAATCTTTCAACGAATTTCTTATAATTTTTATAGCACACAATTAAATCCACTCTATTTAAAATCTCCTCTGCCTCTTTTGTGAAATGCTTTTCATTACCACTTCCTATACCTACAACATACAGCATAGTATCACTTCATCACACAGTAAACTAATAAAGGAAATACGATCGTTGCATCTCCCCAAATTTCTACATAATCCGCCTCAGCTCCAATTTTTCCCCAAGATACTCCCTCTTCTGGAGGAGCTCCGCTTAAAGAACCATCCCAAGGAAGAGCTGTGGTTATATATATTGCATAATCCGTCCCTTCTCTAAATAAGTTTGCATTTATAATACTATGCTTTGGAAGAGAACCACCTAAAACTATACACGCTGTCTCTTTGGAGTTTATAGCAAGATCGTTTAACTTTACTATATCGTTGGCAATATCGATTTTTAACTCCTTATCTTTATTATACTTTTTAAAAAAGTAGAGCATATCTCCAATCGAGCCGTCAGTTATTGCTGGACAGAATATTGGAATATTGTTTTTATATGCCCAGTATAGGATTGATTTCTCTTTTTCTTTGGTGTTTAATTTTTTATCTAAAAATTCTCCTAATTTATAGCAAAATTCACTTGTAGTTATAATTTCTCCACGTTCACGTTGAGATTTTAATAAACTTTCGAAGAATTCCATCATATACTCTTCAAACGCTATATATCTATCGTTTGGAACAAAAATATTTCCAATTCTATTTATTCCCTTCTCTCTCAATAATTTTCCACTTACTTTCCAATCTCCCAATACAAATGGTTTTAAACATTTTATAAAGTCCTCTTCAACGCCCCCTGCTGTTGTAACTATAACATCTATCTTTTTATATTTTGCAAGGTAGGCAATAATCTCTCTAAGACCAGAGGATACAATATTTGATGTGTATCCAAAAAATACTGTTATTTCTTCTCCTTTTTTCCTCTTTTCTTCAATTTTTTTCCATATTTCAATTGCCTTTCCAATATGTGATGCTTGAAACCCAATTTTTAGATAGTAGTTTTTTATAATTTCATCTAAGGTTATATCCTCCTCTAACCACGGCCCCTCGATCTCTAAACCCTCTATATCCTCACTCTCTTTTAGAACTATATCTTTGGGGTTTGACATAAAGATCACCTTTTTTATTTTTCCACTTTGAAACATCTGCCTCGGACTTTAAAATTTAATTCCTCTCCATTTGCATTTTTTATTAATAACTCTGCTAAACTTGGATCTGTATCTATTCCACATATACTCGTGGTTATTCTTGGATTTATCTCCACAACATAAACTTTGTCTTCATTTACTATAATATCAACTCCAACATATCCATTAAGTCCATCTATGCAGTTAACTGCTTTAATTGATTCTGAAAAGATCTCTTCTTTTAACTCATGTTCTATATTAACATCTGCCCCAACAAATCCCTTTTCATTAATATATTGCCTATTTAGAGAGATCGGATACACTTTCTTTCCAACTATTAAAGAGACGGATAATGTTTCTCCTTCTATATATTCTTGAATTATAGATCCTTCATTAACAAGTTCATATTTCCCTCCACATCCGTCTATTTTTTTTATAACATATCTCCTTGGAGGAAAGGTCTTTGGAGTTCTTACATAATTTTTTATTTTTTTATAAGTTAAATACTTATTTCCTGCAATTTCAATGGCCTTTGATGACGATCCAAGGTTTTTGACATTGTTGTATCTTTCTAAAATTTTAGTTAAGTTCTTCAAAATTCCATCTTCTTCTGGAGCGATTATTAATGCATAATCAATATTCTCATTATTCAAGGCATTTTCTAATTGTTCCTCTAAATTGTTATTGATTTCTAAAATATTTAGATTGTTTTTATTTTTTTTAGTTTTATCATTATTTTTATCGGTTTCGGTAAAAAGTTGTGAAAATTCTTTGTTAATTAGGCAGAGAACATCATCGACGTTTAAAAATTGTGAGATTAGGGTGTTAAACATCATTTTTCCTTCTTTTAAAATACATCTGTCTTTAAATCCCACAGCCAATGCATATTCAAAGAACAGAATCACACTTAACCACCCATTTTTATTACGTGCCCACTTTTATTGGGTCTGCCAAATCCATGATCAACCTAACCGCAGAGTAAGCAGCCAGTGCAGAGGTTTTTGGGTTTTCTTCAAATGGAACATTCTCTACACAAACTTTTAATGTTCCAATAGAGCTTTTTACAAATATTTCATGCCTATTTAGTTTTATTTTTGGATCTGCAACAATAACCACCTTTGCAGAATATTCAGTTGCTATCGAAAGAACAACAGCAACGTTTATGTTTGCTGGAAAATTTTTTATTGCCTCAAAAACATCCCCTTCATAAACCACAACTTCTTCTTTTATTTTTTCTGGCTCATATCCGAGATTTTTTAATGCATCTTTTAATGCACATACAGGTTTAGTAGTTTTTAACACTACCTCTTTAATTTTTCCCAATTTAAGTGCTTTTATTGCATCTAACCCTCCAATAGCGCCTGATGGAAGATAAATTTTTCTATTTTCACTTTTAGCCAATTTTTTAAGTTTTAAAAATAACTCTTTATCTGCTAAGGCACCTACACTCATTATTAACACATCTTTTCCATTTTTTAGAGATTTTTCAGCAACCTCTTCAACAGCATGAACCGAAGCGGATTCAATCACAAGATCTAAATCTTCCCTAACTAATTCGTCAATATCTCTACATATTTTTGCCTCGACAATCTTTGAGAGAGATCTTGCTTTATCTACATTTCTATCATAAAGAGCAACTATTTTTGTGTTTTTTATGGTTCCATCTGACACTTTTTTTGAAATAAAAGTGCCAATTGCACCACAGCCAACGATTCCAATTTTAAGCATTTTTTATTCACCTCATTAAAAATAAATAAAAGACAATAAAACCTCATCTAAACTTAAAATTAAAATTTATTAATTTTCAAATTGATTACTCATTAAATATTAAATACCTTTAAAGTGCAAGCCATAAATACCTATCAACCATAATTTAAAATTTAACACCCACTTAAAACCTCCTATTGAAATTTAAGAAAAAATAAAATAAAAATAAATAATGGGACTATATACATTTACAAGGGTATTTACGGATGTTTATAAATACACTACCTCCAACTCATTCTATCATAATTCACTAATAACTTATTTTACATATATTGTTATCAAAATAATTAACCACCAATACCTCATTTGCATTGAATTTTTAACCTTAATGCAACTAAATTTTTGTTTCTGTTGTTTATTTTATTCACTTTGCTTAATATTTTAATAAACATTAATATTTATTTTATTAATTTTATTAATTTTTAATTTATTGCTTATTTGATTTTATTTAATTTTTTATTTTATTTGTTTTATTTATTATTTTTTTATTTTTTTAGAAAGCCGTATCCTGTTTCAGCCGGTGGTTTTACCAATATTATGTTTCCAATAGCAGTTATTAAATTGAATGGCAAAACTACCTTCTTTGATGGATCTGCAACATAGTCCTTTAAACATCCATTTTGAACATCTGAAACAATTAAACCCGCAATAACACCCTTATTCAAATCCAGCATCACATCATACACCTTTCCAACGTAAACTGCGGTTGTTGTATATATCGGCTTATCTAAAATATCACTAACTCTAATTGCCATTAATCTCACCTTAAAGGTCTTTTATTGAATTTTTAATAACTTTTTAATGATTTATTGCAACCTTTTTATAACCTTTAATTTATAATTTTATATTAAAAATCTTATTTACAATTAATGTTTATTTAAATCTTTTTGTGTGGTAGATATGGAAGGTCTCAAAATTGCTACAAAAGTCGTTAATGAAATCGACAAAAAAATAAAACCATTGATTGGCTGGGAAAAAGCAGATGAAATAATTAAAATAGGGGCAGACGGAACCCCAACAAAAAGAATCGACTTAATTGCTGAGAATATTGCCATCAATGTGTTGGAGAAGTTTAGTGGTGGAATCTTAATAAGTGAAGAAATTGGAATAAGGACTTTTGGTAGGAACTTAGATTATATAGTTATATTAGACCCAATAGATGGAACATACAACGCTTTAAAATCCATACCCATATATTCAACCTCCATAGCAATAGCAGAAATTAAAGGAAAGGATAAAAAAGTAATAAGAGAAAATTCAGATAATATCAACTGGATAAAGGATTTTATCGCAAATAATTATACAATAAATGATCTAACAATTGGTGTCGTGAAAAATTTAGCAACAGGAGATTTATACTACGGTGTTAAAGGAGAAGGAAGCTTTTTAGAAAAAGATGGGGAGAAAATAAAAATTAAAGTTGAAAATAAAAATGATTTAAAAGATGCTTCAGTTGGATTGTTTGTTTATGGGCTATCAAACGATCTATTAGAGTTTTTAAAAGAAAGAAAGGTTAAAAGAGTAAGGTTATTTGGATCTATGGCCTTAGAAATGTGTTATGTAGTTAGCGGATCCTTAGATGCCTACATAAATGTAAATGAAAATTCTCGGCTTTGTGATATTGCAGGAGCATATGTTATTTGTAAAGAAGGAAATGCAGTGATAACAAATAAAAACGGAAAACCACTAAATATGAAATTAAACCTAATGGAAAAAACATCACTAATTGTCAGTAATAAACACTTAAACAGAAAATTAATTGCTTTGTTTGGGAACAGATGGGCAATAAAACCCACAAAATTTGGAATCGTTGTTAGGGAGGATAAAAAAGAAGCAGTCAACTTGGCAGTAAAAGTATGTAAATATTTAGATAAAAAAGGTATTCCTTACTGTGTTGAACCCTTCCTAAGAGCAAAAGTTGGAGGAAATCCACTAAACATTTCGGAAATATCCCACATAATAGCCATAGGTGGGGATGGAACTATTTTAAGAGCTTCCAAACTTGTTGATGGAGAAACAATACCAATAATCGCCGTAAATATGGGAAAAGTTGGATTCTTAGCAGAATTTTACGAGGATGAGATTTTTAAAGTAATAGATCAGGTTATATATGGAAATTACGAAATCGAAAAAAGAAGTAAATTATCTTGTAAGATAATTAAAACAATAAAAAACACATCAAAATCAAATAATAACTCCAAAATAATAAAAACCCCATCTGCTTTAAATGAAATGGTGGTCATTACCAAAAATCCAGCTAAAATATTAGAATTTGATGTATACATCAACGATACACTTGTTGAAAATGTAAGAGCGGATGGGATAATTATTTCTACCCCAACAGGATCCACTGCCTATTCCCTAAGTGCAGGAGGGCCAATTGTAGAGCCAAGCGTTGATTGCTTTATAATATCTCCAATATGTCCTTTTAAACTATCTTCGAGACCTCTGGTTGTTTCTGCATCAAACAAAATAAAGTTAAAGTTAAAATTAGAAAAACCGGCGTTGTTAGTTATAGATGGAAATGTAGAATACGAAGTTGGAAAAGATGATTGCCTAATATTTGAGAAATCAGATGATTACGCTTACTTTGTAAAAGGTAGAAGCTTCTATGATAAATTAGATAGATGCTTAGGGTTAAAATAAGACAAAAGAGACAGATATAACATACAATCAATATGATAATATTTAAATGCAATACACACTGAACATATAAAACAGATATTAAAAACAAAATATTAACTACAAAAAACTCAGAGTGTATATATTATGACATTCAGCGAGTTATGTGATGAGATCATCCAACATTATGATGATGCAAGGGATTTTGCAAAAATACTAAAAGCTGTTTATTTGGGGGAATTTGAACACATTAAAAAAGAAAATATGGAAAAATACAACATAACAGAAAAAGATGATTTACTTTTTTATGGAAAAAACCGCCCCATTTTCAAATCTTTAACTTTTTTTAATGAAATTCCAATATTTAGGAAAGAAGAAGATAGTATCTTATTCCTAAAGGATATTGGAATACCTCCATCAAAAACCTTAAACTCTCTCACCTATGAAGAAAAAATCAAACTTAGAAATGAATTTTTAAACATAAGTAAAACTATAATTCCAAGAGAATATTTTAGCCACGTTCCAAAGCTAATTTTTGGTAAAGAGTATTATTTTAAAGACGTTTGTCTAAAAGAATATGTTTCTGCCTTAAATGGGATTTACAAAATAGGGAATAAAAGAAAAGTAATAGAATTAATCATAAACAGAAAAATTCCAGAAGAAAAGGATGTTATAAAATACAGAAAGATACTGGCAAAGAGAATAAATCTCTTTAATAAAAAATTGGACGATTATGAAATAAGAAACTTTAACATAAACTTTAATGGAAAAAATTTTAAATGTCAATATATCTATATAAGACAAACTGTATGGGACAAAATCTTAGGTCTATTTGGAGAAGGAATCGAGCTTAAATATTACCCAACATTAGTTAACATTGCCTATTCCTCTAAAAAAATTGATTTCTTAAAGCCATTTTTTATATTTATCGACATTGACAAAAACATCTCAGTTTATGCAAGAGTTCCAAAACTTCTCTATCTAAAACATGGGTTATCCCTGAATTATTTAAAATTAAAAGGAAAAACCACGTATTTTGGAAATTGGAAAAGAGACAAATTTTGGAAAATAATTGAAAAGGGATCATTATGAAAAAACACACTTATGTATTAATTCTCCTGCTATTTCTCTTTATAAATATCGGACACTGCTATGATATTGGAAAAATAACTCTAACTAAAAAGAATCCAACATATTTATGTGAATTTACATTAAATAAAGTAGAAAACTTCACATACAAGCTTACATTCACACACTACGGAATCATGAACAAAAGTGGGGTAATTTACATTCTCCTAAATGGAAAAATAATATACAAAATAGATAAAAATAACAAAGTAAATATAAATAACAAACCCTATCCTACAATCTCAATAGATATAACCCACAATCTAAAAAATGGAAAAAATATATTGGAAATATATGCTTTAAATCTAAACAACCATAATTACTACGTCTTGAATAATGTTTACATAAATGAACCAACCAAAACGCCAATAAGCACTAAATTAGAACTATGTATTTTGATCTTAATGAGTATGTGTATTATCGGCTTTTATAAATCAAGAAGAATATAACAACTATTGGAAATGAAGCAACTAAATTATAAAAATTATAAAAAAGGATAGAGAATAGGGAATTGTTATGGAAAAAATAAAATTAATCATCTTTCCAGGATATTATATTCCACATATTGGAGGATTAGAAACGCATGTTGATGAGTTTGTAAAATACTTATCTAACGATGAAGATTATGATATTTATATATTTGCACCAAATATTCCAAAATATAAGGAGTTTGAAATAAGACATAACAATGTTAAGGTTTATAGGTATCCTGCTTTTGAGATTATTCCAAATTATCCAGTCCCAAATGTTTTTAATATTAAGTTTTGGAAGATGTTTTTTAATCTCTACAAGATGGATTTTGATATTGTGATGACAAGGACAAGATTCTTTTCAAATACTTTATTGGGTTTCATTTTCGCAAAATTTGGACTTAAAAAGAAAAAATTAATTCATGTTGAACATGGCAGTGCATTTGTTAAGTTAGAAAGTGAATTTAAAAATAAATTATCTTATTTCTATGATAAAACCATTGGAAAGTTGATATTTAAAAAGGCAGATTATGTTGTAGCAATATCTAAGGCAGTTAAAAACTTCATATTGGAGAATTTTGTTAATGATAGGGAAATTCCAATAATTTATAGAGGTTTAGAAATTGAAAAAATTGAGAGCATTGAAGAGGATAAAGAAATCAAAGAAAAATTTAAAAATAAGATAAAACTATGTTTTGTTGGTAGATTGTATAAGTGGAAGGGTGTAGAAAATATCATAAGAGCTTATGTTGATTTGCCAGATAATTTAAAAGAGAAAATGGTTTTAATTGTTGTTGGTTATGGAGAGGATTTAGAGAGATTAAAAAAATTAACTGGAAGTTATTTAAATAATGGTATTTATTTCACTGGAAAGGTAGATTTTGAGAAGGCAATTGCAATTGTGAAGGCATCTGATATATATATTCACTCTTCATACAGAGGAGGGGGCTTATCAAGCTCTTTATTGCAAGCGATGTGTTGCGGTAAAGCGATCGTTGCAAGCCCTTATGAAGGAGCTGACGAAGTAGTTATAGATGGATATAATGGCATTTTATTGAAAGACAATTCTCCAGAAGAGATTAAAAGAGGAATTATTGAATTTGTTAAAAATAAAGAGTTGATTAAAATTTACGGTGAAAATGCAAAGAAATTTATAAAAGAAAACTTTAATTGGGAAAAATCAGTTGAAGAATATAAGAAGATTTTTGAGAGATTATTTAATTAGGTGATATTAGTTGAGTTATAAAGAAAAAGCAATTAAGGGAGTGAGTTGGCATCTTCTCTCATATTTCTTAGCTGCTCCAATAGCATATTTAGTTAGAGTTTTATATGCAAATGAAATTCCTAAGTTAGATGTTGGTCTATTTTATGCTGTTTGGGATTTTTTTAATATGTTAGTAGTTTTTAGGGCATTTGGTTTAGATCAGGCACTTATAAGATATATTCCAAAATATTTAGCAGAGAATAGATTGGATATGTTGAAATCATCAATTGTTTTTGTAGGAATTTTGCAAACAGTTTTGTCGTTTATTGTTGCATTTTTAGTCGTTATCTTTGCCCCATATATTGCAGAGTATTATATTAACAATCAAGGACAATTCACTGGAAGATTGGATTTAGTTATTAATGTTTTAATCATTATGGCGATGGGATATTATTTTTTAGATAGTATTGTAGCTTTTTTTTCAAATATACTAGCAGGTTTTCAACTTCAAAATTATGCGAGTTCAACGAGGGTTGTTAGAATATTAAGTGTTTTTATCTTTTCATTAATTTTTATCTATATTTTTAATATTCACAATGCTTATGTTCCATCTGTATCTTACCTCTTAATGGCTGTTGTTATGATTGTTATTTATGGGTATATTGTCTTCAAAAAAATATTTCCAAAGTTTGCTAAAGAGAAGGTTATATTTTCAAGGAAATTAATTAGGAATCTGTTTTCTTACGGGATGTATGTGATGATGGGTTATGCGGGAAGTTTGATATTGGGATACTTAGATGGAATTTGTCTAACCTATTTTACTGGCTTAAATGCAGTTGCCGATTATAGAAATGTTGCCATGCCAACCGTTAGTATTTTAAGTTATTTTGCCTTTTCTGTTGGAGCGGTCTTGTTTCCAATGAGTTCTGAGTTATGGGAAAAGGGTTATAAAAAAGCGTTAAGTCATGGTGTTGAGAAAGTTTTTTTATATTCTTTGGTTATTGTAACTCCATTGGCTATCTTGATGGCATACTTTCCAACTGTTATCATCAATGTTTTATTTAATCCCAAGTATTTATCTGCAGCTCCTGCTATACAGATTTTAAGCTTTGGAGCAATATTTTCAACATTTAATTCCACAGGGTTCAATATTTTAAATGGCATTGGAAAACCAAACTTATCAACAAAAATTTTGTATATTGGAGCTACTCTTAACTTAATATTTGATATTTTATTAATTCCCAAATTTGGGATTATTGGGGCAGCTATAACCACTGTATTTGGATACTTTATAATGTGGATTTTTCAAATATGGTTTTTAAATAAACTTTTAGAACATCAATTTCTAAATAAAAAGTGGATTTTAGTTATTTTAGTTGGGATTTTTAGCTTAATTCCAGTTGTGTTCATTAAGGATTTGATTGATAATGTTATATTACAGCTATTTGTTTGTGGAGTTGTTTATTTTGGAATATATATATTAGGAATTTTTGGGCTTAAGATAATAAATATATATGAG
>JAADDS010000039.1 GCA_013153845.1 Methanococci archaeon
CCATCCTTAAAGGAGGAATAGGGATCGGTGGAGGAAGAGCTTACTTTGATAATGTGAAAGTTATTCCAATAGATTAGCCAAGTTATCACAATGAATATAAATTATTCGATTACCAAAAACTATATATATGAGCTATTATTATTTAATTTTTGCTTTCGTTCGATAGGTTGAAGGGCGGTGGCTCAGCCTGGTTAGAGTGCTCGGCTGATAACCGAGTGGTCCGGGGTTCGAATCCCCGCCGCCCTATCATAGTTTTCTGTTTTCATATAGAAAATAGTTGGCTGTCAAGTAAAGTGGGACAAGGTATCCTGTTTTGATGAACCTTTTACTAAAAGGTTCGTTTGAATCCCCGCCGCCCTATCATAGTTTTCTAATGTCTATAATTTTTCTTTATTTTTAAAAAACTATATATCGAAGAATTTAAAATTTTAGATTATCTATTTTCAGCAATATCCACATGCACATAAGCCCTCTCAACATTGTTCAATCTTTCTAATCTTTTCTTCACTTCCACTTCCGTATCGTGCATTTCCCTTGCAGATATGTTTGGAGGAACTTCAACGTGTAATTCAACATATATTCTCGGCCCAACATACTGAGCCCTTATATCATGAACTCCAATAACTTTATCAACCTTTAACGCCTCCTCTTTTATAAGATCGAAAAACTCCTTTGGTGGGGACTTTCCAGTTAAGTAGTCAATACTTAACTTACATATATCAAAAGCGACTTTTGCAATCATTAACGCCACTATAAGCCCAGCAACCGCATCTCCATAATAAATTCCAAATTTTTGAAGGATCAATCCAATCAACACAACTATACTACTTAAAACATCACTCCTATGATGATAGGCATCTGCGATCAAAACCTGATTATTTAACTTTTTTCCAACGAATAGGGAATATCTTGTCATTAACTCCTTAACTATTATGGAAAAAACAGCCACTCCTACCATTATGGCATTTACCTCAATTGTTCCTCCGTTAACTATCCTATCCACTGCGAATTTTCCGATTTCAAACGCTGTAAGAAACAATGCCAATCCGATGAAAAATGAGAATAACGGTTCAAATCTTGAATGTCCAAATGGATGGGACTCATCTGGAGGTTTTGAGGCAATTCTCACACCGATAATTCCTATAACACTTGTTATAACATCAGATAATGAATGAATACCGTCAGAAATTAAAGATATACTTGAATACATATACCCAATTACAATTTTTATAACTCCAAGGAGGATGTTTCCAACAATACTAACAACCATCGGTTTTTCGGCCTCGTTCATGATCTACCTCTTTTCTGTTAGATCCAAACTATTAAATGTTTAGAATGCATAAATCATCTAAAAATTAAATGACCTTTCCAACATGTCCATAAACAAAATTTTTCAGTTGAGATAATTTTACACTTGCTTTGAATCCTGTGCAGTGCATTGGCATGATCCAAAACGGTTGGGATTTGAAGTAATTAACCACATTGTTTAAATATGGTTCAGAAACCCCTCCTAAGTGAAAACCTCCTAAAACACCTTCAATTTCACTTAATTTTTTTCCATACTCAACTACATTGATAATTCCACTATGTGAACATCCAGTAATTAAAATTCCATTGGCAATTAAGAACATATCGTCTTTTAATTCATCTTCTACCAATTTTCCGTTTTTAATGCACATAAATTTCTCCATTTCATATGGAAAATCCCTTGGAACTTCCCCAGAGACGATTATATTTTTATCGATCTTGTATGGTTTGATTATCATCTCTAAATCAGCTTTTTTTAGAAGATACTTTTTTACTTCATCACTCATTCCAATATATCTTTTCCCAGCATATTTTTCTAAAAACGCATCCTTGTGAACTATAACCTTTCCATTGATCAGTTCGTTATCAATTATGTATTTTAATCCATCACAGTGATCATAATGTCCATGAGATAATACCACATAGTCGAATCCTTCTTTTTCATCAAATAGTTTTAGATTTTCTTCAATAATTTTCGGATGTTGTCCTGCATCAAATAGTATTCTCTTTCCTTTACTTTCAATAAGTGCTGAGAATCCATGCTGAGCAAAGAATTTCTTATAGGCAGTGTTATCTACCAGTATTTTTATCAAGGTTATCACCAGAGGGTTTTCAATGAACTGAATATTTTTCCACATATGTGGTAAATTATCTATGGAGGATAAATACTTTTCGCTCCATTTGTATTTTGGTTTTGGGTAGTTTTATTTGTTAATATTTTATTATATTTTTTCCTGTTTTTTGGTTGTTGTTTAGTTGTTTGTTTAAGAAACAATAAAAACACAAAAATAAAGGGTTTATTTCACTATCATATTTAATATAATTAAATTAATCAATTATAGAAAAGTTTTTATAGAACTTCATAAACATAGAAAAAATAGGAACTTTAATTTAATAAACAAGAACAAATATATACTATTTAAGAATAAAATTGTTAAATAAAATTATTAAAATTAAAAATAAAAAAATATAAAATAAGACAAATCCTGTTAAAAAACTGGAGGGATAAAATGGACTTTGCAACGGTTCTTGCAATACTATCTGCCATTGGATTTTTGGTATTTTTTGCAATAGGAGGGCATATCCTTATGGGATATGAATTAATTAGAAAAATAAGTAAAAGTTATGAGAAGGGAGAAGATACAAAGAAATTTGAAGATAAGATCGTTAACAAGAGCTATCTTACAAACGTTTTAGAAAAAATAACAACTTTTACATTAACTTCAATGTTTTTATTTGAGATAGAAAAGCAGAGATACGTGTTAGATGTTGGATATATGGTTTTGTTTCTTATTACTTTAACGCTATACTTGGTCCCAAACTTAACCTTGCTTGTGTGGTCTACATTTTTCGGAGCAACGGTATTTATGGTTATATTGTGGATATTTAGATTTTTAGCTCTGAAATCATTTAAAAGGGCATTTATTAACAATTTATAGTGAGATAGATTAGATAATGATAAAATAGTTAAAAATAATCGAAATAATAAATTGTTATTAGTGATAGATATGCCCCATCCTATCCAAATTAATAGCCCATAACTAAATATATAACTAAATAATTATATGGAAAAAAGATACGAAAAAACACAAAAACTTATTCAAAAATTATTTATATGCCTCATACATCAAATATATAGGCCAAAGATAAAATAAAAAAAGATAAAAGGTGATAACGTGTTTCTAAAAAAGAGGCATTTGGAAATTTTAAAAAAGATGAAAGAGACAGAAATGCAGAACGAAATTGAGAAATCATATCCAGAAGAGTTTAAAACAAGAGCATTAGAGTTGTTTATTTTAGGGTTTGTAGAGTTAGAAGGTAATTCAATAAAATTCACAGAAGCAGGGAAAAAGCTGATCAATATCATAGATGAATTAGATCTTGAAAAAATACCTGAGGTCTTTGTAGATTCTGAGATAATAAAAATTATGGAATTGTTAGATGAAACTGGGAAGATTCCTGATGAATGGATGGAATTATTAAAGGAAAGGTTTTTAGCAGATGAGAACGGGTTAACATCCCTTGGTAAAAATATATTAAGTATATATAAAGAAACACACCCTGTTGTTTATCTAACTCCTGAAATATTGGCTTTCATAAGAGATATGCCAAAGATTGGATTGTATGATGAGTTGATTACCTACAAAAACACCAAACCATATGGAGAAAATATAGTAAATGCCCTTCAAGCCATGAGGTTGTTATTAATTTCTCCAAAAACAGAAAGTAAGGCATTTTCAACCACTAAGGCAGTATCTCATGTCTTAAAAATAAGTTCAATGGTTCCAAAAATAAGTAGGGCGTTAATATTAAGAAAAGAGGACTTTGAAATGCTGAAAAGAGGAGAAACTACCGAAGAAATGACAGAAAGCGGTTTTTATGAAGAGGGTAAGGTTAGTGAATTAGGAAAAGCCATGATTGATGCTTATGAAGATATGGGTAAGATAGAGGATAAAACACTACCGATATATGTATTAGAAGATGAAATAAAAGTTTTGAAGGCAATAGAAGACATTAAAGAGAAGTATGAGACGAATCCAGAGATCATTCCAACGTACGATGAAATAAAAAAGAGAGTTGATATTGAAGATCTTGGGGCAGTTTTACACACCTTGGAATCAAAAGAGCTTATAAAAAGAGAGGTAATAAAAAATAAAGATACCTACTGGATGACTGAGTTCGGAGAGAAGGTTAAGGACTTGGGAGAGGTTTCAACAGATGGGATGAAGGCAATAACCTATCCAGAAAGCGGGGATGTTCCAATAGCTGAGTGGGTGGTTAGTGGTAAGAACGAAGGAACTGTAAAGAGAGGAATAACTGAAAAAGGTAAATATTTAATAAAGATGTCAAAAACCATTAAAAGAAAACCATATTTAACAAAATATGATGTTTCTGCATTGGTAAAGATTCCAAGGAAGGAGTATATACACAGGGATGAACTTGTAGGTTTAATTAAGGATCATGTTGGTGGGGAAGAAAAGGAGATAATTAAAGCACTTGGGGAGGCAGAATCAAAAGGATTTATTAAAGAACTCCAAAATAAAATGATAAAATTAACAAAATTAGGAGAAGATGTAAAAGAATCCATAGAAATGGCAAAAGTTCAAGAATTACTGTCTACGAAGTTTGCTATAACACCAACAACATTCAATATTTTAAAGGCAATATATGATAATAGAGAAGAGTTCGATAAGGTCTGGAAAGAGAAGAGTGAAGGAAAAGAACATAAGGAGAATGAAATAATACTCCTTGCCAAACTTCTTCCGTTAACTCCTGAGGAGATAAAGAAAAACTTGGTTATACTTAAAAATGTTGGATTTATAGGTAAGAAGGGCCTTACTGATTCAGGAGTTAAATTAGTAGAAGCATATATAAGATTCCATAATGAGAATTAAGTTTAAATACCACTTCTAAATCATTTTTAAGTAGGGAAGTTGATTTTATCTTTTAACTCTCACTCATACTAAATCCATAAATAATAATAAAAAATAATATTTAAATGTAATATTTGGGAATATTATCATATTCAATATGGTTAATATAATTAACAGAATGGGAGGTGATAATGTATGAATGTGTCATTCGATAGCATATATAACGAGATCATTGAAAATATGCATCATCTTGCATCAGAAGAGAAAGATTTTTCAAAATTGGCAAAATATAAGGATGTTATTAGTAAGACAATAGATGAAGTTGTAGAGGAAGTATTTAATGATATTTTTTCATATGAAAAAACAAAAGACATATTCGATGAAAGTAAAAGGAAAGAGATTGAAGAGGACTTTAAAAACTGGATAAAAGGTTTATTTGAAATATCAAATAATGGCCAATTGGAAGAATTTTATAAAGATACAGTGAAGAGAGGAATTAAGTATGTTGAAAAAGATTTCTTACCAGAGTATTTAACTGCAATAATTATAAAAATTGAGGATAGGTTGAAAAACAAATTAAAAGAGGAATTAAAAGAGGACTCTCAGGAGATAATAAATATTCTCGATGATCTGTTAAAGAGAGTAATCTTGCTTAATGTGGCATCATATATGAACTTTGAAAATAAGGTTTTGGATTACATAGGAATTAATCAAAATCTAAAAAGAAATGCAGTAAAACTTGGAATAAAAAAGATGGGGTTGTAATTACTTCTTATTATTTTTATTGTATATCTCTCACTTTTTTATTTATTTTTTCTTTTTCTTCTTTTTTACGAGATTTTCTAAATATTTGAGGTTTTCTTCAGTTCCAAAGGCATAGATTATATCCCCAGGTTTTAATATATATTCAGGATATGGGTTTATGCAGAACTCTTTTCCTCTTCTTATTCCCAAGATTGTAGCTCCTGTTTTTCCTCTTATGTCTGCATCTTTTAAACTTTTATAAGCCAGCTCAGAGTCGTTTTCTATTACAAATTTTTTTAACTCGATATCCTCTTCATATTCGTTCTTTGCTATCTTCATAAACGTGCTTAAAAAGTCCAATATTCCCGGCCTAACAGAAACCTCAGCCATTCTTAAACCTCCAATTAAGTAGGGGGAGACAATTCTATCTGCCCCAGCAATTTTTAATTTTTTTATCGCATCTTTTTCATCTGCCTTTGCAGTTATCAGTATGTTGGGATTTAACTCCCTTGCTGTAAGTGTTAAAAATACATTATCCGCGTCAGTTGGAAGTGTTGCTATAAGACCCTTTGCTTTTTCAATCTTTGCCTTTTTTAAAACCTCATCCTTTTTTGCATCTCCAACTACATATAAAAATTTATCAGGATATTTTTCATACTCCTCTTTAAGAACATCCTCGTTTGTATCGATTGCTACAAATGGAACATTTTCTTCTATAAATTTTTCCCCCACAACCCTTCCTAATCGTCCATAACCACAAATTATATAATGGTCTTTTATTGTTTTTATCTTGTTTTTCATCCTTTTCGACCTCACTAACTCTTCAAACTTACCCTCCACTATAAACTCTGTTATCAAACTAAAAAGATACATTACAATTCCAACACCAACGCATAGATATATTATTGTAAGCAACTTTCCTAAAAATGTTTTTGGAGTAAAGTCCCCATAGCCGGTGGTTGTTATTGTAACAACGCTAAAATATAGTGCTGTAAAATAACTAACACCTTCAATTACGCTTATCAGATAAGCGTAGGTTAGTATTAAAGTGATGGAAAGAACTGCAACCATTATAAGCTTTTTAGATGTTTCCATGCTCCCCCACATTAAAGCGTTTTTATCGTCCCTTAAAATTTGGATTTTCTATCTTTTCTTTCAAAGTTTTAACTTTTTCAGCATATTTTTTGTTAAATATGCTTGATATTCTTTCGATAGCATCTAATAAATTTAATAACTGCTCTAAATAGTAGTAAATATCTCCTGAATACGTCTGTATATTGAGATCTTCATGGAGTATTTTTGAAATCTGTCCTGGTGTTCTTCCCGCAGTTCTTAGATTTATTATCATCTCTAATATTTTTTCTTCGACTTCTACTCCTTCAAACTCCATAATTATAACTGTTAGATCCTCTTTCAATTTTTTGTCCTTTATTTTTTCCATACTCTCTTTTATAATCTCTAATGCATCAAAAAATCTTGAGGGAATGTTCATATTTAGTATTTTTGATAGTTTCGTTTTCAAATTGTTTGATAGATAAACGTTTTCAAAGGGCATGATCTCTGCTATTAACTTTATAATATTTTTATTTTCTATTATTCCTTTTTTAATCTTTTCTGCTATCTTAGGATATAGAAATGAAATCGCCACTGCTTTTCCATAACTTGTTAGTTTTACTTTATTACACTCTCTTTTGTAGATCATCCCATACTTCTCCAAGTTTTTTAATATGGTTTGAAGTGAAAACGTTCTTCCAAGATAGGGCACTTTATCAATATCTTTAATATTATCAATTCCAGATGATACTGTTGCTAATATTTGTTCTTCTTCCTCATCTTCGCTGAATTCCACTAAAACATCCTCAGGAACTGCATTCAAGAGTTTAAATGCAATCTCATCTTCCGTGTTTTCCATTTTAGCATGATATTTTCTCCCTATTTCAACCAAGAGGTAAACCTTTCCAATCTCATGCATGCCTTTTCTTCCTGCTCTACCACACATCTGTTGAAACTCTGCAGGATTTAGCCAATCTGCACCCATCGCTAAACTCTCCAAGATAACGGTTGAAGCGGGAAAATCAACACCTGCTGAAAGTGCAGCGGTTGTAACTACGCATTGGATTTTCTGCTTTGCAAAGTCCTCCTCAACTTTTCTTCTTTTTAAATATTCCATTCCTCCATGATAGAATTCAGCTTTAATTCCTTTCGATCTTAATGCTCTTGCCAATCTTTCAGCTCTTTTTCTTGAATATGTAAAGATTAAGCACTGTCCTCGATACCCAAATTTTGAGATATTTTGCCATTCTCTTTTAACGATGTCTTTTATAATGTTTATTTTAGAAAATTCGTTTTTGCAGAAGATTATATGCCTTTCTAAAGGAACAGGCCTTCCAGTGTATAGAACTAACCTTGAATTCAACTCCTTAGCTAAAAATTTCGGATTTCCGATAGTTGCCGATAGATAGATCTTTTGAGCATTTTTATGTAAAAATCGCAATCTTCCAATTAATCCGTCTAATCTTGCTCCTCTTTCTTCCAAGTTTAGAGAGTGGATCTCATCAATAACAACAGTCCCAACATCCTTCAACTTTCCAGTCCTTATTAGGTAATCTATCCCCTCATAGGTTCCAACTATAATATCTGCATCTATTGAAGTGTTTATATCTGGTTTTTTTCCTATTCTTCCTAATCCAACTCTTAAACTAACTTTAAAACCTAATTTTTCATATCTTTCTTTAAATTCGGCATACTTTTGATTTGCTAATGCGACTAATGGAACTAAGAAAATAAATTTTCCTTTACCCTCAATTAGATTTTTGATCCCTGCCAACTCTCCTATAAGGGTTTTCCCTGAGGATGTTGCAGAAACGACAAGTAGATCTCTGTTTTCGAGGAGACCTGCTTTAACAGATAGTGTTTGAACCGGTAGAAGTTCCTTAATTCCCCTGCTTTTTATTATCTCTTTTAACTCTTCTGGAATGTTGAGATCATCAACTTTGTAGTTTTCAATGTTATCTTCTTCACTTCCCATAATTATATCGTATCTTGTTAATTCCGGATTATCAAGTGGGTTTTTAATCCTTAACAGCGAAAGGACTTTATCAACATCTTTAAATCTTTTTAAAAATTTTTTTATAAACTCATCATCGATTTTTACTTCCTGTTTTATTTCTTCAATACCGCACTCTAAGCAGATCGTTAGATTTCCATAACGGCATTTGTTATTTTTTGTTAATCTTTTGTATACGCTTTTCAATAAACAGAAAGGACATAGCTCAATATATTTGAATTTAAGGTTATTGGATTTTAAAACATCTTCTATATCTTTACTATCCTTTAATAAGAACAGATCCTCAGATCTTAGAAGATCTAATACCTTTGATGGTTGTATAAGTTTATCCCCTACCCTGCATCGATATAATTTGTATTTATCCCCTATCTTCTTGTAGTTTGCATATATCTTTTGATTACTTTTTATGGGAATTCCTTCCTCAATCTCACCATTGATTTTAACAATTTCGATTTCATCCTTTTTCTTTTTTGGTTTTCTAAGTATTAGCACATCGATCACCGGATTTCAAATATTTTTATTAGATTTAATTTATTTTTCTTTTTTGATTTTTAATTTCTTTTAATTCCTTATTTGTGTTTACTCGCTTTTTTCAAGTGTTAAAATTAGATAAGCATAAATATATATAGTTTAAACGATATATAGGAGGTATTATATGCTAAAAAATGTAGAATCAATGTGAGGGATACTATGAAGAAAGATATTGTTTATAAAGCCATATTAAAATTATCAAAATCTATAAAGTCAGATAAAGGTCAGATCTCTTTAGAATTTTCTTTATTGGCAATGGTTGTAATTGTATCAGCAATTATTGTATCATATTATTTAATAAAGAGTGCAATCTACACTAAGGACACAAATATGGAAGTTATCAACCAGAGCTCTAATGTTGCTGAAAGTGTATTAACTAATGTATCATAACACTCAAAAATTAAAAAAAGTAATAAAACTATAAAAACAATTAGGTGCTAAAATATGCTGTTAATTGGGATAACAGGAATGCCCGGAGCGGGAAAGAGTTCTATATATGAAGTTGCTAAAAAATTTAACTTGCCCATAATCTCTATGGGGGATATTGTTAGATATGAAACAAAAAAGAGAGGTTTGGAGCTAACTCCTGAAAATGTAGGGGATACTGCAATAAAATTGAGAGAAAAATTTGGGAATGAGGCAGTTGCAGTTCCCTGTTTAAAATATATTGAAGAAAATTTAAAGGATGAAGATGTTGTTATAATCGAAGGAATAAGAAGCTTATATGAAGTTAACTATTTTAGAAAGCATAAACCCCTTGTTTTGATTGCAATACACTCATCTCCATTAACAAGATTCCAGCGACTTAAAAAAAGAGGAAGAGAGGATGATTCAGAAAGTTGGGATATTTTCGTTGAGAGGGACTTGAGAGAGTTAGGTTTTAGTATAGGGCATGCTATTGCCTTGGCTGATTTTGTAGTAGTAAATGAAGGAGAGTTTAACAACTGTTTAAATCAGTTAGAAAATATTTTAAATAGGATTTTAAATAATTTAGATGAATTTAAAAAGTATAATTTTATTTATCAGTTGAAGAAGTAGATTTATCAAAAAAAGATCTTGATATGTAGTATATTATTTTATCCCCCTCTTCCCCTGTTTCTACAATTCCAACGTTCTCCATCTTTTTTAAGTTGTATCTTACTGTCTCAACATTTAGGTTTAAATCTTTGGCGATCTTCCTAAGATGGGCAGGGTTTTTTAAAAGATAATTGAATATCTTTTTTTGTGTCTCATTTCTTAAATAGAGTTTGGGAAGATCTTTCACATCCATCTCTACTGGGAGGTATATTATTTTATTTCCTAATCTCTCGCTTTTTATCAACTCTGCCTTTTCCAATATCCTTAAATGCCA
>JAADDS010000022.1 GCA_013153845.1 Methanococci archaeon
AAGAATAATATAAAGGATGTCAAAATATGAATTAAAATAAAATCATTAATAAAATAACAAACATAATAATAAACAATATACGCCCCTACGGCTATAAAAACCAATCCTGAAAGTGTATAAATCCAACTACCTATCTTTGCTTTTGTTCTGAAAATAAATCTTCCTTTATCTATTTTTTTGGTTTTTTTATAGGAGTAATATACAGGAACGGTATAAAGTATAAAAATCCCAGTAATAATTCCCACTAAACAGGCAAAATTTAACTTCTCAATAAATCCTAAAAGACAGTATATAACTGCAAATATTATGCTATTTCCAAGTATGTATGCATAATAGGGATTCAACTTCATAAAAATCACTAAAATGATTTTTACTCTATAACGTCCCTTATGGCATATCACTTCTTTATAGAAGTTGGTTTAATAATCCCATTAACAACATCGTAAAACAATATCTCATTTTTTATCAAAAACTTAACCTCTTCAAAAATCTCATCTTCAAAATCATCAATACCTACTCTTATCTTATCTTCAAATTTGCTTAAAACTTTTAATAAACTCTCTTTCCTATCTTTATTTGATTTTAATAGATAAATTAACCTATCTTTCTCAGTATTTATCCACTGTCTTATAGTTTGTTCGACAGACAAGCCAAGTTTTTTATTATTTATTAATTGAGAAATTTCATAAGGTAAAGATAGATAATTTAAGCAGTAATTTATCTCTTCTTCGCTAAAATTCTCTTCTTTTAAGATATCCCTAATACTTTCTTTTCTTAACCAGTCGATTAAATAATATTCAGAGGCATTTTCCAAAGCTGAACTTTGATAAATCTCTTCTATAAACAAAGTATCAGATGTTAAGCAAATTACATGGCATAAAAACTTAACGTAGAGAAGTCATAATCTTCCTCAATTCCAATTTTAAAAACCTTCAAATCAGAAATTAGATTATACCTCACAACCTTATTTTTATCTTTCTCAAAAAATATCTCCAAAAACTCCTCTTTACTGTAAGTTGCGTGTCTCCTCAAATTATAATAGAAAAAGACAATATCGCTGTTTTCTAAGTCCTTAATAACTCTCCTCATAACAGTTGATTTACCTGATGATTTTGGACCATAAACAAATAAAATAGAATTTGGCTCTAATTGGCAGAGGTTTTTAGATAATGCAATTCTTTTTCTCTGTTGTAAAATTTCATAAAAATCACCAAAATGATTTTTACTCTATAACTTCCTTTATAGCCCATTATTTCTTTAATTTATAAACCTCTAAATATCTTTTATACCTTTTCCAGTCCAACTTTGGCTTTAAGCCCAAATCAGTAATCATCTTAACAACTTCATCTAAATTTCCTGTTTTTGGGCTTCCTACTCCTTTTATATTTAAAGGATGATTTTTAGGAATAACCGTTGCTACATTACTTGCTCCCCCCAACAAAGCAAACTGCATTAACTCAGCTCCAATCGTTGGTGTTGGTGATGTAATCCTTATCTCTGGAAATATTAGTCGAGTTATAGCGATTGTTTTTGCCTGCTCTAAGGCAGAGCATTTTGGATGATCCTCCATAGGCGTTCCTTTGTAAGGATTAAATCCCATTATTGGAATTTCTCCAACATTTAGCTCATTTTTTAGATAAAATAAGTGATTAACTCTATCCTCATAACTCTCTCCAATACCAATTAATAAGCCAGTAGATAACTCAATATCATATTTATTAACTAATTTACAGACATTTATTCTATCCTCTAACTCCTCTCCTGGTTTAACTTTTTTAAAAAGATTTTCATTTATTGTTTCTAAATTACAGCATATTGTATCAATGCCATATTTTTTAAGCTCTTTTATTGAGTCCTCTGTTAAATCAGCCCCTGCATTAACTAAAACTTCCAAGTTTGTATATTTTTTAACTATCTTTAAAGCTCTTATTACTTCTTTTCCTTGATAACCATGTGCAGAAGAGCAACTAACTCTTTTTATGCCACTCTCTTCGATGGCTATTGCCGATTTTTTTATCTCTTCATCTGTTAATCTAAACGGCTCATAATAACCCTCTTTTGAAGTTCCAGCGGCAAAACCGCAATATAAGCATTTGGGATTTACATGGCAGATGTTGGTTATGTGGATTGTTGATGTGATCTCAATCTCCTTCTTAAAATAATCCCTAACTTTTGAGGCAATATCAAATAATTTTAAATAGTCCCTCCAATTATCTATTTTAAATAATCTTAATGCTTCATCCTCATCTATAAGCCCATTTTTTATAAATTCGTTATATTTTCTTCTATTTTCTAAAAATTCTTTAAACTCTTCTTCAATTTTTCCAAATACCATTAAATCACCAAATATTTTTATTTCCCTATTTTATAAACAGGTTTCACACTTTTATATTTTTAGTTCACATTGACAATTAATAATCTTTAATATTTCTCGACTTTAATATTTGTGATGTATTTTTTGCAAAAAAGAAGCAATTTTCCTGTAAATTTTTAATGAATCTTTTAATAGAAAAAATGAAAAAGCTATCTTATAAAAAATAAAACTAAAAAATTAGAAATAAATTAAATTGGATTACAATTTACTTTGATTTATTCCTTTTGAGACATTATTTCACATTTTGTTTTTCCTTCTTCTTCAACTACTTTGTGTTTCTCTAAGACCTTTAAAGCGGTTGGTAAGATCTCTGCCAATGGACCGAAGCACATACTATCAGCAGTTCCTAATAAAGCAGCTGGATCTAATGCTTCTTCCATATTTGCAATTCCTTTCTCCTTCATTAGGTTGTGTATCTGAGTTAATGCCTCATCAGCCATCATTTGAGCGAAGTCAGCTGGAGCTCCTAAGATCTTTGTAACTGCATCTCTGTAAGCCAATAAACCAGCATAGACAGTTGCTGTAACAGCTGAACACATATCACAGACAGGACCAATCAAGTTAGCTGGCATTTTAAATGCTTTTCCTCTTGCCATTTTTCCAATTTCATATAATTTATTAACTGCCTCTTCACTTGCATAACCTTCTGCAATATAAACCTGCCCCTTCATCTCTGGAACGCATCCTGGGTGGTAGGAGGTTATGTTTAAGTCATCTCTTCCTAAGTCCTTAAAGATCTTAGCGAATTTTGTTGTTGGAATTGTGCATGCATGTGTAACAATAGCCCCTTCTGGAATTGCATCTGCAAATTTCTTAATAATGTCTGGCTGTTTGTTTCCTTTTGGTAACCATGTTATAACAATATCTGCCCCCTCAACTGCCTCTTTATCGTCAGCAGTTATCTTTAATCCGACATCTTCTGGATGAACTAAGTGTATGTTTGCTTTTGGTGGTTTTGGTAATTCTTTTGCTTTTGCTTTAACAACTTCTCTGATTTTTGGCATTATACTTTCTGGGTTTCCACTTAAATGAGCTTCCATAACTTCTTTTGGGTCAAACTCATCAATAACAACCAATCCCGGCTCTTCAGCAAAGCATGGATCTGCAACTACAACTTCTTTAACTTCTGGAACTAAGTGTAAAAGCTCTGCTCCATAGGTTATGGAGGAGTGTGTTAAAGCAATTTCTGGCTTTCCTACTTCTTTAGCAACTTCACATGCTCTCATAAAGTTGGTTATTCCTGCTGCTGCGTGAGTTCTATAACATCCTGCACCTAATATTGCTATTTTCACTCTATCACCTTTTTAATTTTGAGAACGATATGTAATATTATTGTTATCTTTGGTAATATATAAAATTATCTATTTGACTTCAAATCTTAAATAGCCATAAAAAAGTATTATTGACGGTATTAATTTTTCTAATGATAAATATAAAAAATCAAGATTAAGATTAAAAACAAAAATATGCTAATCAAAACAATTAAATCGAGATTATATTAAGAATATATGATTATAGTTTTGTTTTTGTTGTTTTTGTTATTGCTTTCTTATTTTATTTCTATTTTCTTTTTTTTTGAAAATAGCAACACACCTTATTGGAGATGCATCAATATCATAAATTTTTAAAGGTAATCCCAAAAAATAAAACTTCTTTCCAACTAAATTTTTCAAATTTTCATTTAGATTCTCGATGATCAAAATATTGTTTGATAAAAGTTTTTTATGCTCCTCAAATCCACCAATTGTGCATGCATCTATACCAACACATTTTATATTGCTTTTTATAATATCATTTAAAAATGGTATCTCTGGAATCTTTTTGAAATATTCCTCTTTTCCCCAGTATTTAGAAGCTCCCGTATATATAAGTAAAATATCGCAATTTTTTGGAATATTTTCCTTATAATTGTTTAAAGATATACAACAACAACTTCCTTTAATAATTCCATCTTTAAAAATATTAAGAATATTCTTATTTTCTAATCCCACGTGTTTTGGATAGTCCACATGAGTAGAGAGATGAGATCCTATCCTTATTTCAGATACGATAAATCCATCCATCTCCTTTTCATTAATCCTAAGTTCCGGATCTCCAGGATATGGAAAATTTGTTAGAGTTTGAGTTAGATCTAAGATCTTCACAATCCCACAACCCCCTATTTATTGTTTTATTTTTCTATCTTAGATCATTCATCTGTCAATTGTAATGCATATTTATACAGATTTATAATGATTAATTATAAATATCCCAACTAACCACATATATATAAAGTTTTCGAAAATTATATATATGGGTTAGAAGTAAAGGTATATCAGCATATATAGAGGGAGCAATTTGAAAGCGAAAATTCTACACAAAACGCCAAAAGGATTCTTGATAGGTAGAGGTTGTAAGGAAGTAAAAATTGGATCAGTTGTTATTTTTAAAAATAAAGAAATTGGGAAAGTTATTGACATTTTTGGTCCTGTTAAATCACCCTATATAAAGATTAGACCATCTAAAAAGCATGAAAATGGAGAGGTAAACGGAACGGTTGAAATCATATTTCCTCAAAGATACGGCAATAAAAATAAAAAAACATCTAAAAATAGGAGAAATAGAAAAAGATAATAGGCAATTTAAACCCAATTAAATTCAATAATATAATTATCAACATTTAATTATCAACATTATCGATAAAATAAAAACCTGTCTAAATCAAAATCTGGCTTTAATTATGGATTTATTATCTTTTAATGCAAGTTAAAATATCCTTAAAAACCAGTAGCAAATGGTGTGATATATGGAAGCCCTCAAAACAAAAGAAGTTGAAAAAAAAGAGAAAAAAGTCATAACCAAAGAGTCAGAACAAAAAAATGAAAATATAAAAGATGAAGAAATCGTTTGTCCAATCTGTGGAAGTAGGGAAGTTGTTAAGGATTATGAAAGGGCGGAAATTGTTTGTGCAAAATGTGGATGTGTTATTAAAGAAAAACTATTTGATATTGGTCCAGAGTGGAGAGCATTTGACCATGAGCAGAAGATTAAGAGATGTAGAGTTGGAGCTCCTATGACTTACAGTGTTGATTACAACGAACCCATCATTATTAAAGAAAAAGGAGAAATAAAAGTTGTTAAGATTGGAGAACTTATAGATAAAATTATTGAAAACTCAGAAAACGTTAGAAAAGAAGGGATCTTAGAAATAGCAGAATGCAAAGGTATTGAAGTCATTGCCTTTGACAGTGATTACAAGTTCAAATTTATGCCTGTATCGGAGGTTTCAAGACATAAAGTCAGTGAGATGTTTGAGATCGTTGTTGAAGGGAATAAAAAAGTTAGAGTTACTGGAAGCCATAGCGTTTTCACTATAAAAGATAATAAGGTAGTTCCGATAAGAGTCGATGATATAAGGGTTGGAGATATACTGGTTTTAGCAAAAGAATTGCCGAATATTGAAGAAGAGAATACAATAGATAAAAAATTTGCTAAAATATTGGCTTATATAGTTTCTGAAGGTTATTATGATGGAGAAAAACTTATATTTTCATTAAATTGCAATAAAAGAGAGGTTATAGATGAAGCAATCTCCTATTTTAAATCGTTAAAGTCCGAAATAAGTGTTTATAATAAAAATTCAAATATAAAAATTGAAGTGAAAGACAAGAACATTATCAGCTTATTAAAAAAATTAGGAGTTGAGAATAAAAGAGTTCCTTCTATAATCTTCAAATCTCCTTATGAAATAAAAAAATCATTCATAGATGGATTATTCAACGGTAAGGATACGAAAATATTTACATCAAAAGAGTTAGCCGAAGATGTAATATTTTTACTTTTACAGATAAAAGAAAACGCCATCCTTAATAAAAAAATCATAAAAGGCATTAGCGTTTATGAAGTAAAGAGAATACCAAATATATACAACAATAGAAAACTCGAAAAACCTATCAACTCTGATTTCATATTCTTAAAAATTAAAAAAATTAATAAGGTAGAGCCAGCCAACGGATATGCTTATGATTTAACTGTTCCAAATGCAGAAAACTTTGTTGCTGGATTTGGAGGATTTGTTTTACACAACACCATCCACGATAAAGGTTTATCAACAGTTATTGATTGGAGAAACAAAGATAGTTATGGAAAGGATTTATCTGCAAATAAAAGAGCTCAACTCTATCGACTAAGAAAGTGGCAAAGGAGGATTAGAGTTAGTGATGCTGCTGAAAGGAATTTAGCATTTGCCTTATCCGAATTAGATAGAATTACATCAAAACTTGGATTGCCAAGACATGTTAGGGAAAATGCAGCAATAATTTACAGAAATGCAGTGGAAAAAGGATTGATAAGGGGAAGAAGTATCGAAGGTGTTGTTGCAGCTGCTATTTACGCCGCTTGTAGAAGATGTAGAGTTCCGAGAACATTAGATGAGATTGCAGAAGCATCAAGAGTCGATAGGAAAGAAATCGGTAGAACTTACAGATTTTTAGCAAGAGAGTTAAATATTAAATTAACTCCAACAAATCCAATTGATTACGTGCCAAGATTTGCTTCAGAACTTGGATTACCCGGAGAGGTTGAATCAAAGGCAATACAGATATTACAACAAGCTACTGAAAAAGGGTTAACCAGTGGAAGAGGCCCTACAGGAGTAGCTGCTGCTGCAATATATATTGCAAGTGTCCTTTTAGGTTGCAGAAGAACCCAGCGAGAAGTTGCAGAAGTTGCTGGAGTAACTGAGGTAACAATAAGAAATAGATATAAGGAGTTGACAGAACACTTAGATATTGATGTAACATTATAAGCAAATTCATCAAATTTTTTAACAATAAATTTTAACAATTTTAAGATCAGCACATATAAATGAGATAAAAACATAATATTAACTACATAGGTAAATAACTTTACATCATCACTTAATTTACAATTTTGTCTATTCAAGTTTACAAATTTTGTTAATATACGATCTGAAAACCTTAAATAAAACTTTTAAGAATATTAATTAAATAATGTAAAAATAATAAAAATACTATTATAAAAATGATGAGGTCTGAACAATATTTCCAGCAAGGTGGTATGTTGTGGGACTATTTGACAAAATCCAGAAAAAAAGTGAAAAAAGCGTAAAAGAAACAACTCTTCCAAAAAAAGAAAACTTTACAAGTGTAATCACTCCAAAAGAATCCCTTCCAATTCCAAAAACAGACGAATCATACAGTGGAGGAATATTAGATAAGTATTCAGTAACCGTTGATGAGATAAGTTTAGAAGTTGTGATAAAAAAAGATGAGGGATATACATATTATTTAATTCCTGAAATTGAAAAAATAAACACTGCCCTCTCAAGATTATCAAAAGAGAATATAAACCTCATAAAGATGCAAATAGGAGACCTTGGAATAATGGAATATGACCAAATAAAAAACTACTTAGTTGATTTTTCCACAAGGTATAATTTAAACATCCCATATATTGACTCGCTTGCTAAATTCTTTTATCTAATCTCTGGACGACTTGGACTATTAGAAGTGCCGATAAACGATGATAGGTTAGAGGAAGTGATGGTAAACGGATACAACCTTCCTGCTTTTGTGTTTCATCGAAAGTATCAAATGTGTGAAACAAATATTGTTTTAGATAGAAACGAAGTAGATCGAATTATTGAAAGTATTGCAAACTTGGTTAACAGACCAATCGATTCGAGAGTTCCTATGCTTGATGCCTTCCTCCCAGATGGAAGTAGAGTTAACGCAACAACAGCAGATATAACAATGAACGGAGCCACTTTAACAATAAGAAAATTCTCAAAAAATCCTCTAACTGTTATCGATTTAATACACTTTGGAACGTTAGATATAGATACTGCATCATTTTTATGGCAGGCAGTCGAGGGCTATTTTGGAGCTAAGCCAGCAAACACACTTATTGTTGGAGGAACAGGATCTGGAAAAACAACATTGCTAAATGTTCTATCACTATTCTCTATGTATAATGAAAGAATAATAACAATAGAAGATACGCCAGAACTGCAAATTCCACATAAACACGTTATAAAAATGGTTACAAGGCCTGCAAGACCAGGAATGCCCGACTATGAAGTTACGATGGATGATTTAATTAAAAACGCTCTGAGGATGAGGCCTGATAGAATCTTTGTAGGGGAGGTTAGAGGAGAAGAGGCACACTCTCTATTGGTTGCTATGAACACAGGACACGATGGAGCTTTAACTTATGATGAACCAATATACCTATCCAGTGGAGATAATATAGAGATTGGAAAATTTGTAGATGAAGTTTTTAGAAACTTTAAAGAAGATGTTGTTGTAGAAAAAAATGGATTTTTTAGAATTGACATATCGAATCATGAAGAAGAAGTATTTATAAAAAGTTTTAATAAAAATACTCTAAAAATAGAAAATAAAAGAATCTCAATGGTTTGGAGGAAAGAATATATTGGAAAATTAATAAAAATAGAGACAGAAGAGGGGAGGGAGATAACCCTAACTCATGACCATCCTATTTATATATGTAAAGGCAAAAATATATTTGAGATAAATGCAGAACTTGCACGACAGGGAGATAATATCTATGTTCCAAAAAACTCAAATATATGTTTAGATAAAATAACAAAGATAGATATGGTTGAATATAAAGGATACATATATGATCTTACTGTTGAAGATAATCACACCTATCTTGCTGGAAAGAACGGTGGCTTTGCTGTTTCTAACTGCTCAGGAACCTTACACGCAAACAGTGCGGATGAAGCAATACTCAGATTAACAAGCCCTCCAATGAACGTGCCGAAGATCATGTTAACTGCACTGGACTTTATTATAAACCAGCAAAGGATAAGAAGAGGAGGAAAAACTTTAAGAAGAATATTGGGAATCGTGGAACTGGTAAAAGGAGGAGGTGAAGGCCACGAATTCGCAAAAACTACGCTTTATGAATATAACGGTTTAAAAGATCAACTTGAAAGAAGAGGAATCTGTATGTGGGAAGAAGAGGTATGTGAAATTGCAGGGATAACCAGAGAGGAGTTAATGAGAGACAGAGAAAATAGAAAAAGAGTGTTAACATTTCTCTATAACAAAAATATAAGAAGATTAGAAGATGTTGCAAAGTATATAATGTCATATCAAACAAATCCTGAAAAACTTCTGAAAAACATCTCATAAAACAAACTCCTATTCGGGGATTTAAATGAGCGAAGATTTCAAAGAAAAACTGAAAAAACTAAAAATAAAAATAGACATCCTCCTTTATAAATGGGGTCTAAAAGCATTTGATGCTAAACTGATGGTAGAACTCAGAAAAATGGGAGAAGACCTTGGAATGAAGCCATCCGAGTTTTATGATGTATATATTGAGCCAGAACTTATAATGGGGCTTGAAAAATACAAACAATATGAGTTTCTACTATATGAGGAAGACATTATTAAAAAACCTGCCGAATCTCTATTTAATCTCTTAAAAAACGTAAAAATACTATCAAAAAACCAGTTAAAATACTTAGGATTTGAAAACGAAATTGACTACTTCAAAAAAGTAATAATCTATATGTTCATTACATTTATTGCATTGTTCTTCTTTAATGTGCTTAGTGGAGACATTCTCGGCGGAATAATAAACGGAATAATAGGATCTATCGTTATTCTTATACTATCCATATTCTACCCAAAAATAAAATTAGTTCTGTTTAGAGGAGAAGTAAAACTACAAGTTCTGTTTGCACTGTTGTATATGATTTCAATATTGAGAGCAGGAGCTTCACTTCCCGAAGTTCTCGAGAGTATTTCAAAAAGCGAAGAATATGGAATCGTATCTTTTGAAGTAAGATCTATCATCAGAGATGTAAATATAGCAGGATATAGTTTAGTGGAGGCATTAGAAAGGGCTAAACTAAGAACTGAAATCCCCTTACTAAAAAAACTTTATGATCAAATGATAATCGGATACAACAAAGGAAATCTACCAATGTTATTGGAAAAACTCTATGAAGATATTGTTAGACAATCAATGATGAAATTAGACACCTCAAAATTCCTAATACAAAACTTAGGAAACTTAGCGTTTGGGGTAGGGTTGATACTACCATTCAGCGGAATGATCCTCTCAACAATGATAGCAAATCAGGGCTTTCCCGGAATTTTAAATAC
>JAADDS010000003.1 GCA_013153845.1 Methanococci archaeon
AGATAGGAATGAGTTTCATTACCGCTTATAAGTTGTGTGCTGGAGAGGCAGCTATCGCTGACTTCTCATACGCTGCAAAACACGCAGATGTTATTCAAATGGGTATGATATTACCAGCAAGAAGAGCAAGAGGGCCTAATGAGCCAGGAGGAGTGCCGTTTGGTATATTTGCTGATATAATACAAACCTCGAGGGTTTCTGAAGATCCTGCTCAGATAACGTTAGAGGTTATTGGTGCTGCTGCAACATTCTATGATCAGGTTTGGTTAGGGAGTTATATGTCTGGAGGAGTTGGATTCACTCAGTATGCGTCAGCAACATATACGGATGACATATTGGATGATTTTGTCTATTATGGAATGGATTATGTTGAGAAGAAGTATGGATTGTGCGGGGTTAAAGCAAACATGGATGTTGTTAAGGATATAGCAACTGAGGTAACACTCTACGGATTGGAGCAGTATGATGAATACCCTGCCCTGTTGGAGGACCACTTTGGTGGTTCACAAAGAGCAGGAGTTACAGCAGCTGCTGCGGGCTGTTCAGTGGCGTTTGCAACAGGAAACTCAAATGCTGGAATCAATGGGTGGTATTTAAGTCAAATTATGCATAAAGAGTATCACAGCAGATTAGGATTCTATGGTTATGATTTGCAAGATCAGTGTGGAGCAGCTAACTCGTTATCAATAAGAAGTGATGAGGGTTTATTGCATGAGGCAAGGGGGCCTAACTATCCAAACTACGCCATGAATGTTGGTCATCAGCCAGAGTATGCAGGAATTGCCCAAGCCCCTCATGCGGCAAGAGGAGATGCTTTCTGCTTGAATCCAATAATTAAGGTGGCTTTTGCAGATAATAATTTAATATTTAACTTTAAGTGGCCAAGGAAGTGTATAGCCAAAGGGGCTTTAAGAGAGTTTGAGCCAGCGGGAGAAAGAGATTTAATTATTCCTGCTGCGTAGATTTTAAATTTTTAAATTTTTAAGTTTTTAACTATTTGTTTTATTCTTTTATGTTTTTTTATTTTTTATATGGTAACTTGGGATTAATTATTGATAAAATAACAAAAACATAAAATTTAAGTGGACAGATAAGAATAAAAACTATAAAAAAGGAAAAAATATTTAGAAACAGAATAAAAGCAATTTATTTTATTCTTTTTTTATTTTATCAGTTTTACGGAATCTTTTAGTGTTGAAGTTGTATCAACCATTCCAATTAATCTCGGATCTATTCTGTTAACATCCCCATACTTCATATAATCCGTTACTGTTGGTTTTATTTTTGTAAACACGCCTATTCCAATATCATATCCAAACGGAAAATCCTCTTCACATATTTTTTCCAAGTTTTTTATTATTTCATCGAGTTTTTCTTCAAGTGCAGTTATGATTATCTCTCCAACTTTGATTTTTAATTCCATTTCTTCTCCTCTAACTTTTATAATCTTCCTATCTTTATGATTTACTGGCAAACCTCTTGCTGGTCCAAAAGGAACGGTTTTTGGTAGTGGTTGTCCGTGAATTATAACCCTTACAACTCCATCCAACTCATATATTTTATTTAAAACTCTTTCCGTAGTTTCTGCCTTTAAATATCTGTGTGGAAACACTTTGACATCAACAACTTTCACTTCATCACTCATATCTTTTCACCTCATTTTCATACTATTAATTATAGTCCTCCTTCTTTATAATATTTTCTATCAATATCGTATGAAAATAGAGTATTTAAAAATATGATTTTATTATTTGATTATTTGAATCTATATTGAAGAAATAACCTCAAAAATCATAAAACTCAAACTATCTTTTTATACTAAAAAAACCATTTAGAATAAATAACACCCACAACCTAAATGAAGATCATAATAAAATCATAATAATAAAAATAAAATAAAAAATGAAATAATACACAATTTAATATTTAAATTAATATTTAAATAGTCATAAAGAAACACAAAATAAATCAATTAAGAGGTGCTTATTATGAGGAGGGACTTTCCAGAAGAAGGAGATATAGTAATAGGAACTGTAAAGGATGTTAAGCCGTATGGAGCATTTGTAGAGCTTTTAGAGTATCCGGGAAAAGAGGGAATGATTCACATCTCTGAGGTTACATCAGGATGGGTTAAAAACATTAGAGATCACGTGAAAGTTGGGCAGAGGGTTGTTGCGAAGGTTTTAAGAGTAGATGAAAGAAAAGGACATATTGATCTATCGTTAAAGAGAGTTACTGAGCAACAGAAAAGGGCAAAAGTTCAGGAGTGGAAGAGATTCCAAAGAGCTTCAAAGATGCTTGAAAGGGCAGCTGAAAAATTGGGTAAGAGTTTGGAAGAGGCATGGGAAGAGGTTGGATATTTATTAGAGGATGAGTTTGGAGAACTTTATAATGCCTTTGAAACGATGGTTATTGAAGGAAAAGATATTTTAGATGAGTTAGAGATCAGCGATGAGTGGAAAGATGTTTTATATGAAGTGGCAAAGGAGAGTATTGAACTAACAAATATTGAAGTTGAAGGAATCGTTGAAATGAAGTCCTATGCTCCAGATGGAATAAAACAAATAAAAAAGGCATTAACTACTGCTATAAAAGCGAATCCATATGAGGATGTTGAAGTAAGCATAACATATATTGGAGCTCCAAAGTATAGGGTTTTGGTTATAGCTCCCGATTATAAGAGTGGAGAGGAGGTCTTTAAAAAGGTCTGTGAAAAGGCCGTGGCAACAATCAAAAAACTCGGTGGAGAGGGCAGTTATTATAAAGAGAGCAAAAAATAAACAAATAAAAATGATAAAAATGATAAATTTGTGAAATTATGAGAATGAGGAAATGTCCAAGGTGTGGTTCTTACTCTTTAAGAGATATATGCCCTCAATGTGGAGAAAACACAATAATTCCAAAACCTCCAAAGTTTTCATTGGAAGATAGATGGGGAAAATATAGGAGAATGTTAAAGAGGGAACTAAAAAAGAAAATGGAAACAAAATAAATTTATACTAAATAATGAGTGTATAAACACTTATACCTCTTTTATTTCAACACCAAATATTTTTATTTTATTTCTATTGCCTTCCACGGTGCATTTTTTGGATCTATCTTTAATAAATAACCATCTAACAAATTATCTTTTTTTAAAGAACTTAATAATTGAGAATAGTTTTTAGAACGGCCTAAATAGTCCCCAATAATTTTATCTCCTCTGGCTAATACACACTGACATACCATCGCATTAAAATTTTCAGTTCCCACTTTTATATTCTCTTTTTTTAATTTTTTTTCAATATATTTTACCTTCTGCTTAGAGGATAAATCAAATGGCTCCATTTCGAAATCGGTGTGTGGTTTTGGAATCATTGGGTTTATTGACACTTCTACTTTTTTTATTTGATTTTTTATTTTTTTTGATAGGTTTATAATCTCTTCAACATCCTCTTCTGTCTCTGTCGGCAAACCTACCATGAAATAGAGTTTGATCTTTTCAACATTAAACTTCTTTGCAATATCTACTGCATTCATTATATCTTCTTCTGAAATATCCTTTTTTATAAACTCTCTAAGTCGCTCACTCCCCGCTTCTGGGGCAATGGTTAGTGTTTTTAATTTTAAAACTTTCATAAGTTCTTCTGTTATTGTATCTGCCCTCAGTGAGGATGGAGAAACTTGAACCCTTTTCTCATCTAAAAAATTGCATAACTCAACGATATATTTATAATCTCCAACAGAAGGAGATATTAAGGCCACTTTATTAACCTTATTAACTTTTATTCCTTCTTCTGCTAAATACATTAGATCTTCGAGTTTTCTAAATCTTGGAGGATAATAAATTGCTCTCGCTAAGCAAAACTTACATCTTCTTGGGCATCCCCTTCCAATTTCTAAAAGAAAAGATTTTCCATAGGCACTTTCTTCAGATGTTGGCTGATATATTGGGTAGTCATCTATTGTTAATTTTTTTGGGTAAATTCGTTTAATTTTCTTTGGTTTTGTGTATTTTGAATAAACCCCATTAAGATTAAAATTTCGATTAATGAGTTCTGCCATTACGTTAGTTCCCTCTATCTCTCCAACAATAAATGCATCAAAATATTTTTCCAGAGGGAAGAAGTTCTGCATTATACACGGCCCTCCAGCAACAAAAATAGCGTTTGGATTCGTTTTTTTTAAGGATTTTATAATGTTTAGGGCATTAAAATAATCATTCTCATATTGGAGTGTGATAAACACTGCATCAAAGTTTTTTATCAGTTCATAGTTCTCTATAAAAAAAACCTTTACATCTATATCTTCAAATTTACTTAAATGTTCTGCCAATATATGAACAGCCAGGCAGGAAATTCCTGCTCTAAATTTATTAGGGTAGAGTATCGCAACATTTTTAATTTTGTTTCTATTTTCAGTTTTGTTTTTGGTATTAAATTTTTTCATTAAAGATCCCGGGTTAATATTTTTTATTTTTTAGGTTATATTTTTATTTGTATCATTTTTCATAGTTTTTTGATTTTTACTCGTTTATAATTCATGTTTTGAATAAATAACATCTCCACTTCCTTTCTTTCTTATCATCAATATCCTATGTAGTGGGATGTAGGTGTCTTCATAAACTATGTAGCTTCCTTTAATATCAACATTCTCCATTGGAATGACCTTTTTATTGTTTTTAGCACCTCTGTGTAGTATAACCAATTCGAACTCCTCTTTTTTATACTTTGGATGCCATAGGATCTTATTTAAAATATCTTTTAGGGTCATAATTAAACCTATTTCTTATTTTTTATACTTTTATATTATATTCTTAATTTTGGTAATTTTAATCTTCTAATATTTTTTGAATGTTGTCATAAATAATCTCTATCCAACAAATATTCTTCTCCATCTTCTACTATTTTCAATCTTCCAATTCTGATTTCTTTAACAACTTTTAATAGTTCTTCATCTATTGGAGAAATAATCTTTAAAACCTTATTTTCAAAATCAATCTCTTTTAAAATGCCAATATCTATACAAAATCCATCCTCATCTATTAAACCCACAATTATATCTTCGAATTTTTCTGGCTCTAAGTAGTACAAAACATTTTTATCTATTTTTCGAGGCATCTCTTCTAAGTCCCTCTTCACTACTGTATATTTCCCCTCACACTTACTTCCATAAAGAACCTTCCACTTAAACAATGCCTCCATTAAATATTTCTCTTCTTCTGATATTTCTTTTCCTTGAAATACCTTAGATCCTGTAATATTTATAGTCATCTTAATCTCATAAACCCTTGAATCTTTAAAATACTCTTTCCATTTTTCTAATCTTATTTTTCTTCTTTCATCTCTACTAAAACTTTTTACATGCTCATAAACTTTTAATTTAACGATTTTATATTTAGTTTTAAAAAGATCCAATAGAGGTTTAAGTTCTCCTTCTTTCTCTAATCCTACTATAATATTGGGATTTATTAGTTCTATCTTCATCCTTTTTAAGTCAAATCCCGATCCAAAGATCAGGCCAGTTGTATCTATTATCACAACCTCTACTCTAAGTTCCTCTGCAAGATCGCATAACCGCTTAATTCCAACAATCATTTCTCCAAAAAATTGGATTGGAGTTGTAGATCCTATAAAATAACTTTTATATGGTTTGATGTTATGAAGTTCTTCAAATTTCTCATTTAAAATACCTAAACTTATAGTTGCTGGGGGTAGAATACTTTTTTGTCCAACATCACAGTCCAAGATCGCTACTTTATATCCGAGATTTAAAAGTTCTTTTGATAAAAACGCTGTTAATGTTGTTTTTCCACTGTCTAATCCTCCAAGAATTATTATCTTTAAAATATCCCCTTCTCTTTTCTTTTCTGATAATTTTTCTTTTATTAATTCGAGCAGTTCTATCCTACTTTCTGGAATATCATCTGGATAGTTTGCCTTTGTAATCATACCCTCCACCTAAATAAACTTTAAATCAACACATTAAAGGAAAATTAAAAATTTAAAAATTAACCAAAATATATAATAAAGTATAAAATATACATCAAAGAATAAATTACAAGATATGAAAGAACGACCATATCCACTGCCTTAAAGGCATTGAGCGATTTTTCAATATTTATCTTCCCACGGCCAATTTTATAAACTCCGATCTTTTCAAGGGTTATGTTAAGTGCATTGGCTAATGTAGCCATGGTGTAGCCAGAATTCGGAGAGGAAACTCTATTTGCCTCTTTTAGAAACCCATAAATAGCTCCTTTCACACTACCTCCATATAGAGGAGATGTTGCAATAAGTAAAATTCCAGATAATCTCGATGGGATAAAGTTTACCACATCATCCAATCTTGCTGAGAACTTTCCATACCATAAATACTTTTCATTTTTATAACCTATCATTGCATCTAACGTGTTTATTGCTCTATAAACAAAAGCCCCGGGCATTCCAAAGAGTGTGGCATAGAATAATGCTCCTATTATACTATCAGTTATGTTTTCAGATAAACTTTCTATTGAAGCGGAGAGGACGTGTTCTTCATCTAATTGTGATGTATCCCTACTTACAACGTGTTGAACCGCCTCTCTTGCTTTCTCTAAATTTCCTTCTTTTAATAACATTACTGGCCTTTTACAGAAATCGAAGAGTGATTTATAACCTATTGCCGTGGAGAGCACAGCTCCATAAGTTATATAGTTTATAGGTGTAGGTAGGAAGAAAATCAACTTTTCCACTAAAAAAGAGGAGATCCCAACGATTGTTATAGTTATTAGGGCAATTAACGTGCCGAATATAAAGTCCCTTATCTTATTTTTACAATTGGTTGATTTAAATATATCTTCTAAAAAGGAGATAAGATTTCCTATCCATACCGTAGGATGAACACACTCTGGAGGTTCACCAAATATTCGATCAAATATCACACTTATCCATAAAACTACTGGATTTAACATTACTCTCCCATCAATAACTCTTTAATATCTTTAAATATAACTTCACTCTTGCAGAAACTTGGTAAATAAACCGCTGCTTTTCCCGAGTTCGTTGCTACAACATCGTATCCCAAATCCTCTATCGGAGAAACAACCATACACGTATCTTTAACAATCTTTCCTCCTGCTTTTTCAATGATCTCTGTATATCCCATTCGATCAGCAATGGCTTTTATGTGTAGAGAGCAGCATACCCATAGTTCAGATTTTATCTTATAATTTCTTTTTTTCAATAGTTCTGCAATATATTTTATCTCTCTGATACTACAATGCGGACATCCAACACATATTAACTCTGGTTTTCTATCTGTCGTATTTAACTGTTCGTATGCATCTTTTATCTCTTCCTTTCCCAATGTTATCTTCTCCTCATTTTCGATTTCAACCTTTTTACATCTGCACTCTGCAGTTAATCTTTCAGCGTGGTAGAGGGCGATTCCACCGCTGGCGGCCATAACCGCCCCAAGTGATTTTAGATCGTCAACGTTTGGTTTAAGTTTATAGAGATTTTTGAAGTAAGGAACCCCTTTTTTCACTTCTTTACCTACTATGTATCCTATGGCTCCATAAATACTCTCTTCTACGTTGTTATTTAAAACATTTTCTTCTATCTCAATTGTAACTGTCGCTTTTCTATTTTCATCTAAGTGATAACCATAATATGGAGTTTTCCCAATAATTGCCGATGCTAATGCACTTTGAGCTCCCTCTCTATTAGTTTTAGCACCCAATACGGAATTTGCGAAACTTACAGCAGAACTTTCTGCCCAACTAATATGATCTGCAAATTTTGGAACGTTTCCAGTTAAGTAAGGTGTGCAAGTGCAACCTATCTCAACATCCATTTTTTTAAATGCATCAATTATTCTGAGTTGTTTTAAAGCAAATTCTTCATCTATTCCAAGGTCTTTCCAGTTATCTAAATCCATCCCTGCAGGATTTAGTGTAGAGTGAACTTTAACTTTAACATTTTCTTTTGCAAAGTCATCTAAAAACTCTAAACCAATATCTCCTATGGTTTTATATGAAACTCCGGAAATTTGAGCAGAAGTTATTGGAATCAATTTTTCGGCCCCATATATCTCCCCTAAAGATACAAGGAGGTTCATACATTTTCTTAATATTTCTCCATATTCTCCATCGAGTATTTTCTCCTCTTCCCTGGTTAAATGCATTAGATCACCTCCTTTGTTTATCATTTTACAGTTTATTTATCTTTTTTTAGTTTTATTTTTCAACTTTTAATCCCCCATCTCTTTTAATAACTTTATTTCCTTATCTACATCGACATCCTCTACTCTTTTTACGATCATGATTAAATCCTCTTCCTCTTTCCTAACATTACCATAAAAAACAAATTCTTCTCCAAGTAGTTCACTTTCTATCATCTCAAATGGGATGTTCTTTAACTCTTCCTTACTCATCTTCAACATTCTTTCAACTTTTTTATCGTAAACCCTACATATCAAAGTTCCTGTCCCATCATCTACTACAAAGTTTAGTCGTATTATCTCATCTGGGACAATTTCTCCACAGTTTGGGCAGATGTTTTCTCCTTCTTCAATTTTCCTTCTACAATGTGGGCATAAATACAGAAATACACTCTCATTCAGTATTTTAACAATTGCCCCCCTAACTTCTACTATTTCTCCATCTTCAATATCTGCTATAAATTTCCTACTGCTTTTTATTTCAACTCCTTGAGGATTTATAATTATTTTTGCATATTTTCCAAGCACCAGATCAATATAATCTCCCTTTTCCTTAACATAGGCGTGATTTATTTCCAAAATGTCTCCTTCTTTAATATCCATCTCAGCCAGATCACCCCATAATGTTAACCTTATAGTCCCACTTCCATCATCAAGCATTAAATTTCTAACTTTTCTTATTTTTCCATCTATTTCTAATTCGTTTATTCCATAATCTTCTAAAACTCTTGCTATTAAATTAACATCATTCCAATCCACGTTTCTTTTATATATATCTTCAATTTTGCAATAATCTAATTTATACTCTGGGGCTTCAATATTTTTGTCTTTAATAACCTCTGTCTCGAAAGTTGCTACCAAATCTGCTTTTTTATTACCTTCTCTATCGTAAAATGTTTTTATTCTACAATTTTTTATTTTAACAGCGTCTCCTTCTCGAATATCATCCAACAATGAAGTTTTATCTCCCCAGAAAGATACTCTAACTTTTCCTGTCCCATTTTGTAGAATAATATCTTGAACTTCTGCTTCTCTTCCACCTAAGTTTACTCTTTTTTTATTACTTATCGCAATAACTCTTCCTTTGACGTTTACCAACTCTCCATCATTATAATCGCTCAATTTTTCAATATCCACATCTTCTACATCTTTTTTTTCTCCTTTTCTCAATATTTCAATATTATTTGCTGAACATTCAACTCCTCCGTAGTAGCCCTCTTTTACATAGCCCTCAACTCTAACTATATCTCCTTTTTCTACTTCTGTTTCAGCCAGATCATCCCACAACGTAATTCTTACAGTTCCAGAATCATCTTTAACTGTTATTGATTTCAACTTTCCAAAACTTCCGTCAGATTTCTTAAACTCCTTAATTGGAAAAACTGAGACAACCTCTCCTTCGATCACTGCGTTTGTGCCGGGGATTAATTCCTCTATTTTATATTTATCTTTTATCTCTGGAAGTTCCTCTTCGTAGTTTTCTAATTTTTTTATTTTTGTTTCTGAAGTTGAGCTTAGTTCGATATTGTTTTTCCATTTTCTTGCTCTTGCTCTCTCTACCTTTATTACATCTCCTTTTTCTACTTCTGTTTCAGCCAGATCATCCCACAACGTAATTCTTATAGCTCCTGAGGCATCTGCTACTCTTATACGTTTATATTTTCCAACACTACCATCTTTTCTCGTAAAGGTTTTTAGATCTGATGTTTCAACAACTACTCCGACTATCTCAACCCCGATCTGCCCTTCCTTGATATCTTTAATTTGAAACTTTTCGCTCTTATCTTCTTTTTTTAGCAATCCTTTTTCATTAGCAATCATCATCAAAGCAGCGTCTTTTAGTATTATTCCACCACTTTCTTCTATTTTTTTTTCAATAAGTTTGTCTAATTCATCTTCGGAAATATTAAGTTCTTTTGCAATTTTTCTTTTTAAATCTTTAAATTGTTCATAAGTTTTTGTCATAATCATCACCCGATCATCTTACATCCTCTAACTTTTTAATATTTTTATTTATTTCAGTTTTTTAATGTTTTTTGGTTGATTTTGTTAATCTTGTTGGTTGTTCTTATTTTTATTCCTATTTTTTAAACTGCATAAATTTGTGAATATATACCAATAACTTGATATATACTTATCCTATTAATTGTTCTTTGATAAACCTATAAATTATCGCTTATTTTGTATTCTTGATATTAAATATTAAATATCATAATTGTAATATTATAACTAAATGTATATCTATTGCCCAAAAATCTCATCTCCTGCTTTATAATCCTTTTAAAATCTCCAACCATGAACAAACCTTGCATAACTCCCCACTACACAAACTTCCACAAATTTTACACTTTTTTAAATTATTTTCTCTATACTCGATCAACTTTAATAAACTTTCATAGCCCCTGAGTATTCCAAACCTAACCCCTGGTTTATCTTCTTCTAACATTTCAATGATCTTTTTTATCTTATACCTATATGAGAGATGAGAGTATGGGCAGGGTTCTTTTTGATACTTTAAATTATTTAATTTTGCATATAAAATGACTTCCTCTTCTGGAATTAATTTTAGGGGCTTTATTCTTTTCACAAAGTTAGTAGAGGATGAAACATCTTTTCCAAATTGGATGATATTTTTAACATTACCTTCAATATAGTTCATAAGTATCGTTTGACAGAAATCATCCAAATTATGCCCTATTGCCAAATACGTGCAATTATTAAGGAAGGCATACTTGTTTAGTAAGTATCTTCTAACTACTCCACAAAACGAACATGGTTTTCCAACATTTAAGTATTTTAAATAATTTTTTTCTACTAATTCGTCCATAGTATAATTAATTTCATCTTTAAAGGATATTATTCTCAAATCAATGTCAAATTCTTTACAGAACTCTACAACATACTTTTTTGCAACATCTCTAAATCCTTTTATGCCCTCATCAACAAAAAAACAAATTATTTCAGAATTTGGGATAGAATCATAAAATTTTTTTAAAATATATGTCATAACTAAGCTATCCTTGCCTCCACTAATTCCTACACCAATTCTTACATTATTTTTTATTACCTCTTTTCCTAATGCTTTTCTAACTCTCCTCTCCACATCTCTTTTAAAACACTCCTCACAAAGCCATCTATTAGCATATCTTTGATAATATACACTTTCTCTACCGCAGGCACATTTCATTCTTCCACACCCTTTGATGCTTAAAGCTACCTTCCATGATCTAAAAAGTAATATATAATAGCACATCTCATAATAATATATAGAACCAATCGTGGGGAGATACTTGGTGATCTTATGGATAAGTGGACATTAAAAAAATCTGCTGAATGTTTTAATTGCAAAACGATAGCGGAGCAAATAATAGAGATCTATGCAAATCAGGCGTTTGTCAAGTGTAGTAATTGTGGAGCCACAAGATACTATATTTTAAGAAGGGTGGGGATTGAAGATGAAGACATAATCAACGAAGAGAAAAATAGAAAGCATAAATATGAACCGTGGTTTTTAGAAAAAACTACAATTTGTTTCAATTGTAAAAAAGAGGCAGTGCAAGATATTGTGATAACAGAAACAAAGATGATCGTTAGATGTAGAAATTGCGGATTTACAAGGGTTTATCAATTCCATCTCTTGGAAGTGTAAAGGTCATGCACAGAACCGTAAAGTATATATAGAACTTCAAAGGTATATTATCTCTGAGGCGGAGGATCATAATTCACTCCACTAACAAATATTTATTATTTACAATTATTGTCAAATATTACCAAAATCAAAATTATTGCAAATTTACCACATTATTAAATTATTACCAAAAAAGAGAAAAAGAAATTGGAGGGATTTTCATGGTTAAGGAATTAAAAGTTGCCGAAGCATATCAAGGAGATGTAGGAAGAGGAATCGCGAGAATAGACCCATACACAATGGAAGAACTTGGTTTAAAACCAGGAGACGTTATTGAAATTGAGGGGACTAAGGGAAAGGCCTATGCTATTGTTTATAGGGGCTTCTTAGAAGATGCTGGAAAAGGAATCATAAGAATTGATGGTTATTTAAGGCAAAACGCTGGAGTGGCAATAGGGGATAAAGTAAAAGTTAAAAAAGTAGATATAAAAGAAGCAAAGAAAGTTGTATTAGCCCCAACTCAACCAATTAGATTCGGACCTGGATTTGAGGACTTCGTCAAGAGAAAGATAATGGGTCAAGTGTTAAGCAAAGGTTCAAAAGTCACTATTGGGGTCTTAGGAACTGCTTTAACATTTGTAGTTGTTAGCACAACACCAGCAGGCCCTGTTAGAGTAACGGAATTCACACACGTTGAGTTAAAAGAAGAACCAGTTAGCGAAGTTAAAGAAACCAAAGTTCCAGACGTTACCTATGAAGATATTGGTGGTTTGAAAGAGGAGGTTAAGAAAGTTAGAGAAATGATAGAACTACCAATGAGACACCCAGAGTTGTTCGAAAAGTTGGGAATTGAACCACCAAAAGGAGTTTTATTAGTGGGACCACCAGGAACTGGTAAAACATTATTAGCTAAGGCAGTAGCTAACGAAGCAGGAGCAAACTTCTATGTTATAAACGGCCCAGAGATAATGAGTAAATATGTTGGAGAAACAGAAGAAAATCTAAGAAAAATATTTGAAGAGGCAGAAGAGAACGCTCCTTCAATCATATTCATTGACGAACTTGATGCCATTGCTCCAAAGAGAGATGAGGCCTCTGGAGAAGTTGAAAGAAGATTAGTTGCTCAACTCTTAACCTTAATGGATGGATTGAAAGGAAGAGGACAAGTTGTTGTTATTGGTGCAACAAACAGACCAAACGCATTAGACCCTGCATTAAGAAGACCTGGAAGATTTGATAGAGAGATTGTTATCGGAGTGCCAGACAGAGAAGGAAGAAAAGAGATCTTACAAATACACACAAGAAACATGCCATTAGCTGAAGATGTTGATCTCGACTATTTAGCAGATGTAACCCATGGATTTGTTGGAGCTGATTTAGCAGCTTTATGTAAAGAGGCAGCAATGAGGGCTCTAAGAAGGGTCTTACCAAGCATTGACTTAGAGGCAGAAGAAATTCCAAAAGAGGTTTTAGATAACTTAAAAGTTACAATGGATGACTTCAAAGAGGCATTGAAAGAAGTTGAGCCATCAGCAATGAGGGAGGTCTTAGTTGAGGTTCCAAATATCAAATGGGAGGATATTGGTGGCTTAGAAGAAGTTAAGCAAGAATTAAGAGAGGCAGTCGAATGGCCATTGAAGGCAAAAGAGGTCTTTGAGAAAATTGGTGTAAGACCTCCAAAAGGCGTATTGTTGTTTGGACCACCAGGAACAGGTAAGACGTTATTGGCTAAGGCAGTAGCTAACGAAAGCGGAGCAAACTTCATAAGCGTTAAGGGGCCAGAGATATTTAGTAAGTGGGTTGGAGAATCAATTACTGGAGATGAAATTGTCTTAGCAAAGATAAATGGAAAATTAAAAATAATAACTGCTGAAAAATTATATGAAGAGTGGAAAAATGGTTCAGACATTGAGATACCATGTATAAGATTTGAGGATGATAAAGTTGTGTTCTCAAAATTGGATAGGGTCTCAAAACATTTAAGAACATCCGATATTTATGAAATAGAAACAAAAACAGGTAGAAAGGTTAAGGTAACTGCATGTCATTCAATATTCACAGTTAAAAATGGAGAGATAACCACACTACCAACAAGTGAATTGAAAGTGGGAGATTGGGTGTTGATTCCAAGCCATATCCCAGAAATGGATGAAGAAGATATTGAAGGAGTAAAAATAAACAAAGATTTGGCATTGTTAATTGGATTGTATATTGCAGAAGGTTCAATTAATAAAGATAGAGTAAGAATCCATACAAAAAGTGATGAAATAGTGAAAAAGTTAGATGCCATTTGTAAGAAACTAAAGTTAGAAGGCATTTATTATGAAAGTGATGGAAGTTATCACATAAAGGGATTGGTAGATTTATTTAAGCACTTTGGAGAAGGGGCAAAGAATAAGAGATTGGGAGATGCACTATCTCTCAAAAAAGAGTTATTGGCAGAGGTATTAAAAGGATACTTCAGTGGGGATGGAAGCTTCTATACAAAAACCCACAAGAGATCTGCAATTATTGAAGCAGTAACTATTAGCAAACAATTAGCAGATGAGTTGTTAGTTGCATTGCAGAGGTTTGGAATACTTGCAAATCTAAAAACAAGGGTAAATAAATGTGGAAATGTAGAGTATAGAATTTTAATTGGAAAAACAGAGTTTATAAAAATCTTTGAAAGGGAAATTGGATTCATCCAAAAAGATAAGATGAATAAAATTAGAGAGTTTATTGAAAGCAGAAAATGGACAAGAGGAAAATCAGAAATTCCATCAGAGATTGTTAATATAGATAACTACAATGTAAATTCAGTAAGTGATAGAATTGCCACAGAATTTGGATTTAACATAAACTCAGTATTGTTCGATAAAATAAAGAGTATAAGAAGAGTGGATATTGACTGCAAGTATGTCTATGACTTGGTTGAAGTAGTTGAAGGAGAAAACTTCATTGCTGGAGGTTTAGTAGTGCATAACTCTGAAAAAGCAATAAGAGAGATATTCAGAAAGGCAAGACAGTCAGCACCCTGTATAATATTCTTCGATGAGATTGATGCTATCGCTCCAAAGAGAGGAAGAGATCTAAGCTCAGCAGTTACTGATAAAGTTGTCAACCAGCTATTAACTGAATTGGATGGAATGGAGGAACCAAAGGATGTTATAGTTATTGCAGCAACTAACAGACCTGATATAATCGATTCAGCTCTACTAAGACCTGGAAGATTAGATAGAGTTATATTAGTTCCAGTTCCAGACGAGAAAGCAAGATTAGATATATTGAAGATACACACAAGAAGCATGAATTTAGATGAAGATGTTAACTTAGAAGAGTTGGCTAAAAAGACAGAGGGCTATACAGGAGCTGATATTGAAGCGTTATGTAGAGAGGCAGCAATGTTGGCAGTTAGAGAGGGAATAGGAAAACCATGGGAGATCGAAGTAAAACTTAGAGATTTAATCAATTACTTGCAGAGTATTTCAGGAACATTTAGAGGAGCAGCAGTGGAATTAAACAGCATAATAAAAGCTACTAAGGAAAGAGAAACAGCAGAGTCAGGAGAATTCAGCGAATTGAAGAATGCCATAGGAAGAATTATAAGTGTCTTAGCACCTGCTAAGGAGAAGATTGAAGCAGTAGAGAAGGAAGTTGATAACTTCTTAGAGATTATAAACAAGGAGGAGTTAAAGCCATCTGAAAAAGACGAAGCTCAGAAATTGGCTAAATACTTGAAAGATATTCTTAATAAGTTAAAAGAAATGATAGACAACATTTACGAGTTGGAGAACAAGTTAAATACTTTGAAAGATCAAGTATCAGCTGAAGAGATCGATGAGATCATAAAAACAACACAGAATATCCTACAAAGATTCACTACATCCTTAGATGAGCTCAAAAACATATTAAAAGATATTGAGAGTATAAGATTAAAGGTTTCAACGAAAGATGTCAAAATCAAGAAAGAACACTTCTTAAAAGCCCTTGAAAAGATAAAGCCATCTGTAAGTAAGGAGGATATGAGAATCTATGAAAAGTTAGCTCAGGAGTATGGAAGATCTACATCAACAGAGAAGAAAAAAGAGGAAAATAAAGAAGTGATCTAATCCCTACAATTTTTTGAATTTTTTAGATTTTCTTTTTTATTTTTTATTTAATTATTTTATTTATCTTTTTAGTTTGTTTAGTATTTTTCTTTAAAAACTTTTAAAAATTTTCATTAGCTTTCTAAGCATCTTTTGTGTCTTATTATCTCAAAATCAATATTGTAGTATTTTTTTATTTCTGATCGTAAATTTTCAGCAAATTTTTTACCATCTTCCTCTTTTTCAAATCCTAAAACCCATATTCCCCACATCGTTTCCCAGTTTGATGAGAGTTTACACGTTTCTTTTAGAGGTGTTTTTCCATAAAACTTATGAATTATAATTTTTTTATTCTTCCAATCAATGTATAGGGCATAATTTTCTCCTTCAATGTCCATGTTTTCGATATGTTCTCCATAAGCCATTTTATCTTTAAGATTTTTTTCCAAATAGATTTTTATAAACTTACTAAGTGGTAGTCGAGAAATTTTTATTCTTGCATTTTTAAACATTTCTTCCAATATTTCTTCTATTTCCTCTTCTTCAATCCAATTTAATACTTTGGGAAGCAAGATTGTTATGTATCTGTCTCCATCAATCTCTATATCTAAAATTTTTAGATAATCGTCTAAAATTCCAAAGTGTCTTAAAATATTAATTAGTTTTTCGATTTCATCCATAATCATTCCTCTAACATTATATATAACTTCAACAATTTTTCGATAATTTCGAGTTTTTCTATTATTATAGAGATCAGTTGATTTTTTCGATATGTGTAGAGTTCCTGCCTTAATATATGTAGATAATGAAAAAATTTTAATCTAAGATAGCTCTCTTTAAACTCTTCCCAGTGTTCTTCGTAGTGCTTTCCGTGCTCTAATTTTGGAGAGAGGATATAATCAGAAGCATGCCTATAAAGTTTTAAATCCATCAAAAAGTTTCTTATTTTTTTGCTAAAATTTAAATATCGATCTTTATTATGCCAATTTTCTACATCCTTTTTTATATTGTATTCAAATGCATTTAGCAGATATAACACCCCATAGTAAAATCTTGACACAAAAGTTCTTAAATCAAAGTCCTTCAATGCGTTGATACAACTCTCTAAGAAGTGAATACATTCTTTTAAATATTCATCATTCAGATCATGCATTTTTACCATCACCCAATACATACACCTTAAACCCTACATCTCTCCACAAGTTTCTATCTATTATATTTTTAGTATCTAATATAACTTTATTTCTCATTTTTGAGGCAATTTTTATCAATTTTTCTTTATCAAATGACTTATATTCATCATGATCAGTTAAAATAACAACCATATCTGCATTTTCTATCGCATGATCTAAATCATATAAGGGATATTTAAATTCATTGGCGTATTTATCATAACATCTGACTTCAAAACCCTCTTTTATTAGTTCTTCAACAACTCTCTCTGCTGGACTTTCTCTTGTATCGTCAACATTTCCTTTGTATGTGATTCCAAAGACGGAGATTATCTTTTTTTCTTTGTTATTATCTTTTTTATTGTCTATATCATTTAAAATTTTCCTGATCTTCTCAACGACAAATAGAGGCATTGAATCGTTTAACTCTCTTGCAGTTCTTATTAATTTAGCATTCTTTGATTTTTCAATAATAAACCATGGATCTATGCTTATACAGTGCCCTCCAACGCCTGGCCCAGGTTTTAAAATATTGACTCTCGGGTGTTGATTGGCTAATTTTATTGCCTCCCAAACATCAATACCGATCTCTTCAGCTATTTTCGCAAACTCATTGGCTAATGCAATATTAACATCCCTATAAGTGTTTTCCATTAACTTTACCATTTCAGCCGTTTTTGCATCGGTTAAATAGATCCTACCCACTACAAAGGATTCATAGATCTCTTTTGCCATCTTTGCTGATGTTTCATCAACCCCTCCAATCACTCGATCGTTTTCAACCAACTCTCTCAATATATTTCCGGGTAGAACTCTCTCTGGGCAGTGGGCTAAGTGTATCTTTTTCTGTTTTGATAAAAAATTGTAGATCTCTTCTGTTGTTCCAGGGGGGATCGTGCTCTCTATTATTATGAGATTTCCATCTTCTAAGAGTGGACGCAGGTTTTTCACTGCTTCATTTAAATATGTTAAATCACATTTTTTTTCTCCATCAATTTCGATACATGGAGTAGGAACACATATAATATATACATCAGCTTTCTCAGGTTTCGTTTGAACTTTTAGGTTTCCAGAACTTATGGCTCCTTTAACTAATGTCATTAGATCCTTCTCAGTAGTTTTGAATGTTAAATTTTTTATCTCTTCAACCCTCTTTTCATTTATATCTACTCCAACAACGTTAAAACCTTGTATTGCAAGCATTGAAGCAGTTGGTAAACCGATATATCCCAAACCAATAACACATATTTTTTTGTTTTCTTTATTTTCGTTTTTAGCTTGTTCTCTCATCGTATCCCCAAAACAGCGATAATATTAATTTTTTAAATTTTTTTCTTATATTTTGCTTATTTGGTTATTTCATATTATTTTTTACTTTTTGATAAATTCATAGATCATATTTATTTTTTTTATTTTTTATTTTAGGAGATTGAATATATATTCGTTCATTTTTAAAGTTTTTATACTCCTACTTCCTATTAGTCCTAAGTTATTTTTCTATATATTTCAGCCGTAAAATAAATACCTCCTACTATAAAAATTTAAAATCTAAAAAATAATAGCAGTTTATGTTAATATATATAAAATTGTATCGATTAAAACATAAGAAATCAAAGGAACAAAAAACATCCCAAATAATGTATAATTAAAAGATAAAAGATAATTAAAAGATCAAAAATATGGAGAATGAAATTATGCCTTTACCTCGCTTTTTTCTTCTTTCTTATTATCTTTTTTTATAGAGCTCAAATCAAATACAAGCGGAACTATCTCATCTAACGTCTTAACTGGAATTATTTCAATACCCTCTGTCTCTATAACATCTATCATATTCGCTTCTGGAATAATAACCCTCTTAAATCCATATCTTCTCGCTGCCTCTATCTTTTCATTAACTCCTCCAATTGCTAAAACATTTCCACTTAAATCTAAACTTCCTGTTATTGCAAAGTCCTGTTTTAATGGAATTTCTAATAAAGCGGATATTATTGCTAAACAAACAGCAGCAGTTGCACTATCTCCATCTATTTTGGAATAAGATTGGCTAAATTGTATGTAAATTTCTTTATTTGTCAGATCTATATCTTTCTCTGGAAGTGGTAGTTTTTTCTCTGAGACGAGTTTTTTTGATAACGCAGAGGCAAGAGTTATCGAATGTTTTGCAATATCTCCACTAATGTTTAACAAATGAGTTCCCGGATTTTTAGAATCGAGTATTTGGACTATTATTTTAGTTACATCTCCTATTCCACCACTTCCAATAACCGCCAATCCATAAACAACCCCAACTTTTGGAGTATCATTTGGAACGATATGTTTGTATCTTTTAAAGTTTTTAATGTAGTTAAGAGCCACCTGTTTTTCCATACTGTATATTCCAGTATCAAAGACCTTTCTTACGTGTTCGGCAGTTATATATACTTTATTTTTCTTATCTTTCTGAGTTTCTGGGTTGTAATTTCCTTTTTCGTCGAAATTACCTAACAACTCTTCGACTTCTTTACCCATTGCCACATCATTGGCCATTTTAATTATATTGGCAAGCAATCTTAATCTTAATGTTAATTTATCCTTGGATCCTGCTAAATATTCAGCAATTCTAACAACTTCACAGCAACCGTCATATGTCATTGGATTTAAATTGTTGTTTTTTATCTCCTGAACTATAAATTGCAATAGTTTATCTCTATTTTCCAAAGTGTTGTCCATCTTGTTTTTTAGAACGATCTTATAGTCGATCCTATCTAAAAGTGGAGCTCTCAAATTGTAAACATCATCCATGTTTCCAGACATTATTAGGATGAAATCACAAGGTATTGGATTTGTTTCAACCGTTGCTCCGCTTGAATTAGGATTTCTACCGCTTATTGGAAGTTGTTTATCTTGTAGAGCTGTTAATATATAGTCCTGAACATCTAACGGCATTGTTTTAATTTCATCTACGTATAGGATTCCTCTGTGGGCTTCGTGAATAGCCCCTAAAATTATCCTTTTGTGAGGAGGAGTTCCTAATGGCGGTCTTCCTCCAAGAGGACAGTGTTTTATATCTCCTAATAATCTTGTAACGTTGTAAGCACTTGCCCTTACAAGTGGTCTTTTTTTACATTCATAGAGAAGGACGGGTTTTAAATCGGAGGGGTTTATATTTCCTGCCATGGATGTTCGTGATGCTCCCATTATGCTCGTCAATATAATTACAAATCCAAATATTAAAACAATTAGTGATGCAATTGAAACTGCTGCAAGTAGATACTGCTCAGGCAGGAATTTTAATAGATACTCTGAAATTAAAATTGCACCTATCATTATGAGTATTAAAGTCGTGGAGTTTGGAGTTTTAAAGTCCAATTTTGGCATTTCTTTATGCTCCTCTTTATACTCTCCATCTATAACCTCAACAATAGGCCTCTCCATATTCTTTAAATTTGGTTTTGCAATTATATAATAGGGTTTAAATTCTCCAAAATCCGATATTATCTCGCCTACTGCTTTAACAATCATCGATTTTCCAACTCCTGGCTCTCCAAGGAGGATCACATTTCTTTTATTTTTTACAGCAGATACGATGATTTTTACTGCCTCATCCTGCCCAATAACTTGATCTATCAATCTTGGTGAGGGTTCTGGGAGTTCTTCAGTGGTTTTAAAGTTCATTGAAAACATGCTAACACCCTTATAGAGATAATATGATAAATTAATATATATGAACCTACAAAATGTTAGATAATTTTATAAAATTGCGTTTATACTTGTAGATGTAAAACATATTTAAAGTTTTGTGTTAGAGTTTAATTGAAAATTTTTAAAATTTTTTGGGTTTATTTTGGATATGAAAAAGAACTAACTTACTATTACTGGCTTTTCATTATAGAACATTTTAATTTAAAACTCCAAATCAAATATTCAATAGGATTTAATAAAATTGATAAAATAAAAGGTTAAAAAGAAAAAACTAATGGTGAAAATTATGGATTTAGAGGGTTATGTTAGAAGATGTCTAAGAAAAAAAATTCCAGAAAACAAAATAATCGAAGATGGATTTAAAAGAATCTTGGAAATAAAAGAAGATGTTGATGATGTATTTGCTAAAAAATTTATAAAGGCAATTTTAGAGGAAGTAAAAACCTCAGAGAAAGCAAAAGAAATAGAAGATGAACATTTAAAAACTTTACTAAACTACCCAAGATCTGGTATAACGATGGGAAAGATGGGAGTGGGAAGTAGAGGAGAGGGAGATTTCTTTGTTCATAGGGAGATTGCAAGAATAATAAAAAGCACAAAGGTTGATGCATACGTCTCAGCAGAAGAACAAGACGATGCAGGAATAGTTAAGGCAGATGCGAAATATATTGTAGCAGCAATAGATGGAACTCACTCTCGACTAAGTGAATTTCCATTTTTAGGAGGATTCCATGTTGCAAGAGCAGCTTTAAGGGATGTTTTTGTTATGGGGGCTGATGCAGTGGCATTAATAAGTGATATACACTTGGCTGACGATGGAGATATTGGAAAGATATTTGATTTTACAGCAGGAATTTGTGCCGTTTCTGAGGCAGTTAATGTTCCATTAATAGGTGGAAGCACACTTAGGATTGGAGGGGATATGGTAATTGGAGATCGATTGGTTAGTGCTGTTGGTGCTATCGGGGTTATTAAAGATGGAGAACCAACTGCAAGAAGAAATGCAGAAGTTGGAGATGTTATACTAATGACAGAAGGTAGCGGAGGCGGAACTATAACTACAACTGCTCTGTATTATGGATGGTTTGATGTGATTTATGAAACGTTAAATGTTGATTTTATAAAGGCATGTCAAAACTTAATAAAAAGTGGTTTAGTTAAAAAGGTCAGTGCAATGACCGACATTACAAACGGAGGGTTGAGAGGAGATGCTTATGAGATCTCTAAAACTGCAAATGTATCTCTAATCTTTGAGAAAGAAAAAGTTTATAAAACGATCAATCCAAAGGTTTTGGAGATGCTTGAATCATTAAACATCGATCCACTTGGAATTTCCACCGACTCTTTGATGATAATATGTAAAGAAGAGGATGTTGAAGAGATAAAAAAATTAACTGGAAGTATAGAAGTAGGATATGTAGAAAAAGGGAGCGAGAGTTATCTGATAGATGGAGATAAAAAAATACCGCTGAAACCTATGTTTAGAGAATCTGCTTACACACCTGTCAAAAAGGTTGTTGGAGAGATGAAACCCGATAACTTCGAGGAAATGAAAGAGAAAGTAAGAAAGGCCTGTGATGATGCAATTAAAAAGAAGGATCTTGTTATAGAACTTATAAACAGCCGTTAGAGGAAAATTTAATAAAAAACTTTTCGTCTCCAAAAAACTCAGATCTCATTTTTTTAATAACTTTTGAAGAACTTAATGCCTCTTCCTGGATATTTAATATATAATCCGGAACTTTGCCCTTTTTTATCCTTTTAGTTGATATAAATTTGTCCATTTTAATTAAGTCATCTTTTAATTTCTTTCTAAGCTCTCTTCTAAAATTTTCTATCTCTAACGAACTGAGAGATAAACTCTCATCTCGATAAGGTAAAGCAGTTGTTGACAATGCTATAACCCTTTCGTCAGTTCTATTAACCCTATCAACATCAAAGTTTGGGCACTTATAGGCAAGAGTTATCCCCCTCTTTCTTCCAACACTCTCTTTTTCTGAAATCTCAAATCCACAATCAACTAATGCACTTCTAAATGGTATTGAAGATGAGTAAGAGATCAACACTCCTCCTTTTTTTGTATTAAAAAACAACATCTCCAAAAAATCGTAAGTGTAGAGTGTTGGATCTCTCTTTGGAGAAAAGGCATCGTGAAAAATTGCATGATAATCAGTTTTCTTTTTACAGATAAACTCTCTCGCATCCATAACATATACATGCACATTATCAAAGTTTGAAGCATATTCTATACCTTTTTTATTTAAAAAATATTCTCTAACTTTATCTTTTATTATCTCATGCTCTTTATATGGAATATCTAAAAATAAGGTTAAAAATAAAACCTCTTCACATACTTCTACCATATCAATATGTGCATTTTTGTTGTAGTGAAGGGCTGTGGTGGCGTTGTATCCTAATCCGCTACACAGATCCAATATTTTTGGTTGTTTTATGCTTGCTATGTTTGAGGGCTCAACAAATTTACAAATAGATTCTGTTAATGCCCCAATATTTGAATGCATTAATTCATCTTCACTCTCAGCTTTTAATGTAAATGTCCCATCTTTGGTTTTTACTAAGACATCGTTTTTTAGAAGGTCTTTAATTAAGGATCTTTTTATCTCATCCTCATTTTTTCCATCATATATTTTTATATATTTTTCGATAATTTTTAAAGCTTTTTTATTTGGAAGCATGTTTTCACGATACGCATTTTAATTTTACAAATTTTAATTTTTTAATTTTTTATATATATTGTAAAAAATCACAAAATCTAACAACACTTCCTATTTAAACTTTATGGTTTTACAACCTTAAATTCCAATACAATTCCCTCTCCTAACCTATAAAAGTTTTTTAACTCTAATTTAACGGATTCTTCCTCACTTTTAAAGCCCTCTCCGTCCACATAAGTTGGAGCGTCTTTTCCTCCAAAGATCTTCGGAGCTATATAGACGGAGACCTCATCAACCAATCCCTCTTTAAACATTCCCCAATTTAAAGTTCCACCTCCTTCTAATAGTATTGTTTTGATTCCCTTTTTATAAAGAATTTCCATCAACTTTTTTAGATCTACCTTTCCTTCTCCACACATTACAATATCTATCCCTTTTTCTTTTAAAATTTTTATTTTTTTCTGTTTTTCTTCATTTAAATCCTCTGTTGTTGCAATGATTGTTTTTGCATCGTTGTTTAAAACACGAGCAGTTAATGGAACTCTTAACTTACTATCCACAACGATCCTAACAGGATTTCTATCACTCTTTATTTTATGAACTGTCAATCTTGGATCATCCTTTAAGACAGTTCCAATGCCTACCATAATTCCATCAACTTTCGCTCTAATCTTGTGGACTCTTATTAGATCTTCTTCACAAGAAATCCTCGAATCATTGTTTACTGTTGCAAGTTTTCCGTCAAGGGTTATGCCAACATTAGATATAACATATGGCTTCATTTTTTCACCTATTTGATGTTTATGTTTTTAATTGCTTTTTTATTATGTTATTTGTTATGTTTTAATTACAATCTTTTAAGATTTACTAAAAATTAAAACCATTTTTGAACAATAATTGTTTAGGGGAATAAAAATAAAATAAAAAATAAAAATTTAAAAACCCCTATAATGTAGAAAATATATTCCAATATTTTTATATATGCTTTTTATGTTTAATTCTACATCGAAAAGTATATATAGAAGGGAGTTAAATAATATAGTTCGTAAAAAATACACAACCATCCACAGGTGAGATCATGGATATTAATGAAGTAAGAACATATGCAAAAAAATTAATGGAATTGATGATGTTGGATAAACCATTTGTTGCTGTAAAATTAGCAAAATCTGAGGGGGAGATACCAGAGGGCTATGAAACATTAGAAGAAGAAAGAAGACATTGTGAAATGATTCAGTTAGCAAGATTAGAAAGAAAAAAACTATATGCAACAGTTGATAAACACCTCTGTAAAGGAGGAGCTTATGCAATGGGTGTTTTTAGAAATCCACCTGAACCATTAGCAACAGGAAAACTATATGTCAAATTAGGAAACTTCAAAGATGAAGAAGCGGCTAAAAAAACAGTTGAAGCAATTCCAAAAGTTGAAGAAGAGATATATGCAACCGTTTATGCCCCATTGGACGAGACCGACTTTGTTCCTGATTCAATCGTATTCATTGGAGAGCCACTATATGCTTTAAGATTAGTTCAAGCAATGCTCTACCACAAAGGAGGAAGATTCCAAGCGGACTTCTCGGGAATACAGTCCTTATGTGCTGATGCAGTTGCAGCTGTCTATACAAGAAAAGCACCAAACATGACCTTAGGTTGTAATGGTTCAAGAAAATACGCTGGAATTAAGCCAGAGGAAGTCGTTGTTGCCTTCCCACCTGAAAAATTAAAGGATATTGTTGAGGCAATAGAATATTTCAGACAAGTTTGGACATGTGGACATTAAATTAACTTAAACACCACATATATTTAGTTTTTAATTTTAATGCAATATTAAGATCTTAGAAAAAGCCATGGAGGCAGATCTGACAAAATTTTTTAACATCATGGGCATCTATCTATTTGATTATTTATTTAGTTTAATGGTAAAGGTAAGGTTGAAACGATATTTTTAGTTATAGTTAATTCAAAAAACTATTTAAAAAATAAATTCCATAATTGAACATGGACAAAGGTAATAAAAACTAAAAACAAAAAACAAATTAAAAAACATTCAAGGTGTTTAATATGTCAAAGGTAAAAATTGAACTATTTACATCTCCAATGTGTCCTCACTGCCCTGCTGCTAAGAGGGTTGTTGAAGAAGTTGCAAGTGAAATGTCAAATGATGTGGATGTTGAATACATAAATGTTATGGAAAATCCTCAGAAAGCTGTTGAGTATGGAATAATGGCAGTTCCAACCATAGTAATAAATGGAGACGTTGAATTTATCGGAGCTCCTACAAAAGAGGCGTTGATTGAAGCAATAAAGAGAAGATTGTAAATATTAATTATATCTACCTTTTTATTTTCAAGTATACGGTTGATTGTATTTTTTGATAAAGTATATATAGGTCTGAGAACACACGTTAATTTGTAATATTGTAAACCTAAATTAGTTTCAAAGTGAACGTTATGAAATTGAGAATAATTTGCAAAGATGATAACTTTACAGATGACGAGTTATGTATTAAATGCGAACTATGCGTGGGGAAAGATCTAATAACGATAATTAAAATGATGAATGAAGAATACGACATTGATGAAGTTATAATTCCAGATTGTCAAACTTTAAAGAGGGTTTTAAATCCCCGATAATTCTTCTAATTTTATTTAACTTTTCTATCTCTACTTCTGTATCTCGATGTTAACTAATTTTATAACTTTTCTCTAATTAAAAACATATAATCACATAAAATAATAATTTTAAAATCTAATATATTTAAATATCGTCTCAAACTTGGTCATCTGATACCCAATAACCGCCCCTATCGAAGACGGAACTGCAAAATCAAAACCAAAGATCTCGGTGCATAAAACTGCCCCACCCAATGGAGCGTTAGTAGTTGCTGAGAGGGTAGTTGCAATGCCCAAAACTATATACGGGGCTGAACAATCTCCCACAAGTGTTCCAAATATCATTCCTGAAATTGCTCCAATGCACATGGAGGGAAATACCAAACCTCCTGGTGTTCCAGATCCAACTGTAAAAGACGTTGCTAACATTTTACCTACAAGTAGCATAATCAAAAATAACAAAGAAAAACTTTCAACAAGAAATAACTCTTTTGTAAGTTCTAAACCCATTCCCATAATTTCTGGGATGAAATATGCTATCACAGCAACCAATATCCCTCCGATCAACGTTTTAATACAGTAGGGAAGATTAAAACTATCAAATGTTAAGGATATTTTCTTATATGTCTTTATATAAATATGTGCAATTAGTGAACAGAAAAATGCTCCAACAATAAACAGAAAGAAATCATGCGGAGTTATAGTATAGGTTAATCTCAAATTAAACAGATGTTTTCTTCCAGTTATTATATAAAAAATCAAATATCCAACTACACTCGAAACTATCGGTGGAATTAAATTAATATAGTTAAAATTCTCATGCTCAATGATCTCACAGGCAAGAATTGCAGTTCCTAAAGGAGCAGAAAACGCTCCACTCAGCCCTCCTGCAATTCCAGTTATGATAACCAACTCCCTATTTTTCAATTTTAGCAATCTATAAAGTTCATCGGCAAAAGATGCACTCGACTGAACACAGGGCCCCTCTTTCCCTGCACTTCCTCCAACAGCAATAACAGCCCCTGCCAATAAAATTTTCAAAACCCCTCTAAACCACGTTAATTTTTCATTAGTGTTTAGTGCTTTTAAGACCCTATCGATCCCAGAACCTTTCAATTCATAAATATGATCGACGAACAATCCTGCAACGAAAAAGATAATTGGAATTAACAAAATATTATGTTTTTGGGGGAAATATTCTATAATAATCGCCATAATAACTGAACTTAACCCCCCAACAATACCAATCAACGATGCAATACTTATCCATTTGATTATTTTAATTAACTTTTTAAAGGGCAGAATGATATTCATATATTTTCACTTGATTATTTTTTTCTTCATCATTTTCATTTTTAATTACATTATTATCACATCAATTTTATGATTTATGGTTTTGTTGGTATCTTATTAAAAGATTATCTTTATTTTTAACCTTTTTATCTATATTTGTATATTTTTATATACAGTCAAAGCAAGAGTGTAATACTAATTGGAATGAGGATGATTATTTAATACATACTCAAATATTTGTAGATAAAGTTATAAAAATGTATAAAAAGTAAGAGGGTATTATGAGGATAAGATTATAAAGGTACCGTAGTTCCCATCACACATTTAAATGTTTTTATTCATTTATTGATTCTTTAATGTTGTAAGCGATTGTGAAGAGTAAAAGCTCAGCACTCAAACCTCTTTTACTCACAGATCGAATGTGCCTTGGGAATAACTCCACTAATTTGGATAAGTTTGTTTCAATCAACTTTCTTAATTTATTTAGTTTTTTATATTTTTTAGCTTCTTCATTTGATTATATCGTGTTTTTTCTTTTTAATTGGAATGAAATAAACTCTCCCAAGTTTAAATAGATTTTGGAGTCCTTTATCGATATAACCCTTATCTCCGATTATTACACTGTCTTTGAAGTCCCTAACGATTTCTTTATAATTTTCTTCTAAAATATCCTTATCATGCTGTTAACTAGAAATATTATTATATAGAGGTAATTTCTCAGACATAACTTACGATCCCCTCATTGGGAAATTGTCAATAGGTTAGGAATTAATATATAAATAATAGAGGAATAAATAATTATTGCATTGTGGATATTATTTATTTTTACTTAGGGATATAATGATGGATGAATTAAATATTATTAAACTGATTAAAAATACTCTAAAATTTTCTAATGAACATATTGTAAAAGGCATTGATGATGACTGTGCAGTTATAAAAATTGATGAAAATTTTTATTTAGTTGCTACAACAGATATGATGATAAAAAAAACCCATATTCCTTCTATTTTAACTCCTCATGAGATTGGAGGAAGAATTCTAACTGCTAATGTCTCAGATATTGCATCAATGGGAGCTAAGCCATTGGCGTTTTTACTTTCACTATCTCTATCTGAAAAAGAAGCAAAAGAGGACTTCATAAGAGAGTTATATGAGGGATTAGATAAATTTTCAAGATTTTACGACTGTCCAGTTGTTGGAGGAGATACAAACAAAGGAGATGAGCTTGTATTATCAGGAACCGCTATAGGAATAACTGACAACCCAATTTTTAGAGAGGGAAGAGTTGGGGATAAAATCGGAATAACCAACGATATTGGGAGAGTATACTGTGCTTTAAAATTATATTATCTCTTAAAAAATAGAAAAATTGAATTTAATGAGTTTAAAAAACTTTGTAGTAAGTATCCTCTAATAATCAAGAAGTTAAAAGTTCCGATAGCAAGAGTAAAAGAGGGCATTTTATTGAATAAATATAGGTTATTGAGAGGATGTTGTGATATTTCTGACGGATTAGGAAAAGAAATAACATACTTTAAAAATTTTGAGTTGAATAGCGATCATATTTTAAAAGCAGTTCCTGAGGATGTGTTTGAGTTCTGTGAAGAGTTCAATTTAGATCCTTTAACAGTTGCATTAAACAGTGGAGAGGAATTTGAACTTCTTTTCACAACACCTAATTTAAATAAAGTTAAGGAGGTTTTAAAACACCATTCAAAAGTTTTTGAGATAGGTAAAATAATTGAAGAAGGGAGATATATTGACGGAGAAGTATTCCGTGGGAGCGGATATGTCCATCGCTGGTAAGTTAAAAATAAATAAACTCAAATCTATAATTAAGTTTTATGTCCTCTTCTTAACATTTTTTTATATGTTTAATTATTTTGGAGATTGTTTAATCACTCCAACATCAGTTTTTAGTTATTTTTTGATAAAACTACTAATCCCATCTGCAAAACTTCAAAAAAACCTTATAATATTACCAAACGCTACTGTTGAGGTTGTTAAAGAATGTGTAGGAAGTTTTTTAATAGCCGGGTTTTTAGCATTAACAATAACTTACTCAAAAAAGATTAAAGATTTATTGATAGGATTATTTATTGTTTTTTTATCATATCTTATTAACATAATTCGAATAAGTGCAATATGCTACTTTTCGAACATGTATCCAAAAGATTCACAACTCTATCATGACATAATTGGTTATTTGATAATTTTAACTGCAACTCCTATTTTAACGCTTCTCTATTTTAAATTAATAAGTGAATAAATTAAATTGATTAACTAACAATCAAGAACAGTATAAAAAACCATTAAATAAAGACAAAAAATTAATATAAGAAAATAAAAGTTGAAAACTGGAAAAAACATGGGAGGGCTAAAATGAAATTTATTAGAGTAAATACCTTAAAAATAGATCCAAAAACTTTAAAAAATAGATTAGAACGTAAAGGCGTTGTATTAAAAGAAACATTTTTAGATTATGCATTCGAAGTTAAAGAATCCCCTTTTTCAATTGGATCAACTCCTGAATATCTTTTTGGATATTACATACCTCAATCCATTTCCTCCATGATCCCACCAATTGTTTTAAACCCAAAAGAGGATGATTTTGTTTTAGATATGTGCTCAGCTCCCGGGGGAAAAACAACCCACTTAGCACAAATAATGAACAATAATGGGTGTATAGTGGCAGTTGAAATCAGTAAAACGCGAACTAAGGCGTTAAAATCAAATATAAACAGAATGGGTGTCTTAAATACAATAATTATTAATAAAGATATGAGAAAATACAAGGAAGAGCTTTTAAAGAAAAAAATACAGTTTGATAAAATATTACTCGATGCTCCATGCACTGGAAATGAAATTAAAGATAAACATAGGAATGTTTCAAAGGAAGATATAAAATACTGCTCACTTAGACAGAAAGAGCTTCTTAACATAGCACTCGATCTGTTAAAAAAAGGAGGAGAGTTGGTTTATTCAACTTGCTCAATTGAGGTAGAGGAAAATGAAGAAGTTATAAGACATGTATTAAATAATAGAAATGATGTTGAATTAGTTTATCTAACCCCTGATAAATTTTTAGGAATTAATATAAAAAAAGGTTATTTAGACGGAACATTAAGAGTTTTTCCTCCGAATGAACCCTTTTTTATTGCAAAATTAAGAAAAATTTAGAAAATTTAGAAAGTAATATTTAATAATAATGGAATAGACATCTGTCTTTCATTGGATATACATAAATTTATCTTTAATTATTGCCAAAAAACTCTCTACTTTAAGTAGAAAGCCATCATAAAATCGATCTTGGTGAGAAATAATGGAATTTATTGAGATAGATGGAGGTTATATGGAAGGAGGCGGACAGATTGTTAGAACAGCAGTATCTCTTTCTGCATTAACTCAAAAACCTGTCAAAATAATAAACATTAGAAAAAATAGACGAAATCCCGGATTAGCTCCGCAACACGTTGCTGCTATCAAAGCAGTAAAAAAACTATGTAATGCAGAGGTTTATGGGTTAGGAGTAGGATCAAGAGAAATAACTTTTATACCTTCAAAAATATCTCCAAAAAATTTTTTAGTTGATGTAGGAACAGCAGGGAGCATTTCTTTAATTATTCAAACCATAGTTCCATTGGCTTTGGGGGTTGATAAGGCATTTACTTTAAAAATAAGGGGTGGAACAGATGTAAAGATGTCTCCGCCCATTGATTACGTAAAAAACATTACTCTAAAAATCTTAAAAAACTTTGGAGTAATGACAAACTTGAAGGTTTTAAGAAGAGGATTTTACCCAAAAGGAGGAGGAGAAGTAATTATAGAAATTAAACCATCAAAAATAAAAAAGTTTGATTTAATAGAGCATTCTAAATGTGAAGTTGTAGAAGGCATATCGTATGTTCAAAATCTGAATGAAAATATTGCACGTAGGATGAGAAAAAGAGCAGTTGATCTTTTAAATAAAGAAAAACTACTTCCAAATATAAAAGTCGAGTGCTCTAAAGGGATTTCAGAGGGAGCGGGGATAGTGCTGTGGAACGATACAATAGGAGGTAGTTGTTTAGGGGAGAGGGGATTAAGGGCTGAGATAGTTGCTGAAAGGGCAGTAAACGAACTATTAAACGAAAGAAAAAGTGGAATGGCATTAGATAAATATATGGGAGATCAGATAATACCCTACTTGGCATTTGGGGGAGGAATCGTCGGTGTTTCGGAAATAACTTCCCACACAAAAACGAATATGTGGGTTGTTAAACACTTTTTAGATGTGAACTTTGAGATAAACTCCTACAATGAAAACGATTGCAAAGGTTTTACGATCACCGCTAACAGAACATTATAAATAAAAGATTTAAATTGATCTTGATTAATTATCCAACTTTATAGTTAATATTTATATTGATATTAATTTATGTTAATTTACATTGTGCCACATAAATATTAACAGTTGAATATTTGAATTATAGTAAAAGAATAAAATAAAAATAAAATAAAAACAATTACAAAGAAGAGATGCTCAAAATCTTAAGGAATTTTTGGGTTGAAATGCACAAAAAAGGGAGAGAATCATGAAGGCAAAAATAACAAAATCCACTGTATTACTGTTAATAAGTTTTCTGTTTATTTTGGCCATAATGTCATATATTGGATTAGATAAGATAATAAAGGCATTAATTAACGCAAAACCAAAATACATAATACTTGCGATTATCCTTCAAATTATTGTTTCCCTTATTTTATCGGCAAGATGGAGATTTATAATAAAAATATTGGGCTACTCTGCAAATTTTAAGAATATATTTTTACTTGTTTTGATGGGGTTGTTTATCAATAACATAACTCCGTCTATGAGGGGAGGGGGAGAAGCGTTTAGAGCATATTACCTCTCAAAAATTGAAAAAATACCAAAAGGTCTGGCATTTTCAACAGTTTTTGTAGAAAGAGTATTAGATACATCTATATTTTTATTCTTTACATTATTTGTTATTGGATACTTTGTATTTACAGGATTTGAGTATTTGAAATATTTAATATTATCTTGGCTTTTCCTATTTTTTATAACGGCAGTAGTAGTTTACCTGATCGCAAATAAAACACTCCTAATAAAAACAGTTACAAAAATATCAAAAATTATCTGCAAATACAGCTCATACAAATACGATGAGACAAAAATACTCCAATCAATAGAGGAATTTTACAACAGCATGAAATTCTTTAAGAATAAAAGAGGATGGGATGTAATAATTGCAGTTCTTTTATCAGTTCTTTGGTATATTGTAGATATTTTAAAATTATGGGTGCTTTTTCTCTCGCTATCCTATGCAGTTTCTATCATCTGCGTCTCAGCAGTTTATTTAATAACCCTCCTTTCAGGAGTGCTATCAATAACCCCAAGCGGATTCGGAACAGCAGATACCATAATGATCGTCTCATTTTCTGCATTTAACATTCCTCCATCAGTAGCTGCGGCAATAACTCTACTTGATCGGCTTATATCCTATATTCTTCCTACAATAATCGGATATATTGCCATGCTAATTATAAAGAAAAAACTTAATAACCTAACCACATAACAGATAATAATAACAGAGCATATAAAACCTAAAAATAAAAATATAAAATAGATGATTTAGGGAAAATATGCTAAAAGTAAAAAATTTAAGCAAGAGTTGGAGAGAATTCCAGTTAAAAAACATATCTTTCGAAATTGGGAAAGAATACTGTGTGATCATTGGCCCAAGTGGAGCAGGGAAATCAGTTCTATTAAAATGTATTGCAGGTATTTTAAAACCTGAAAACGGGGAGATACTACTAAATGGAGAGGATATAACACACCTACCTCCTGAAAAAAGAAATGTAGGATACGTCCCACAAAATTATGCCCTATTTCCAAACAAAAATGTATATAAAAATATCGCCTATGGACTTATAATCAAAAAAATGAATAAATGTGAAATTGAAAGAAAAGTAAAAGAGATCTCAGAGTTTTTAAATATTTCCCACTTACTAAATAGGGATATAAAAACACTCAGCGGAGGAGAACAGCAGAGAGTTGCATTAGCAAGAGCTCTTATCCTAAACCCCGATATTTTGCTACTTGATGAGCCGACATCTGCATTAGATGTAAGAATAAAAGAAAGCATAATTACTGAGTTGAAAAAAATTAAAAATATTCCTGTATTGCATATCACACACGACTTAGCTGAGGCCAGAACCTTGGGAGAAAAAATAGGAATTTTTATAAACGGAGAACTAATATCTTTCGGAAGTAAAAAGATTTTAAAACGCCCAACCAATAAAAAAATTGCAGAATTTTTAGGATTCAATATAATAAATGATATTGCAATTGCCCCAGAAGACATTATAATCTCCAAAGGAACCGAAGGGGAAATTTTAAACGTTATCGACTACGGTCCTTATAAAAAAGTTCTAATAAGCTACAAATCCACCATTATAAAGGCCTATACTCAAAAAGATGTAAAAATAGGAGATAAAGTTGATCTACATTTCAAATCTATTTTGAAATTAAACTAATACATATAAATGGAAAATTTCCGTTTATAAATCTGATAACCCATAGAACTCTGCCATATTAACATTGCATTAAGTTGCCTCCTTTAAATATATTTAACACTCAAATATTTATTTTAATAAATGTGATTTAATTATCGGGATTATAGCTTTTTTTTCTGTCTCTATCACAAAACGTGCTTATTTTAATAACTTAGTTTTAAAGCCAATTGTTGAGAGTGTTTTCATTTCCATCCTCCAAGAGATCTGATTTTAACGTAATAAACCTTCCAGAATCAGACAGAAAAGAATTATTACTATTTCCATCCTCCAAGAGGTCTGATTTTAACGAAATATTAATTGGAAAAGAAAATAGATTAGTTACATTTCCATCCTCCAAGAGGTCTGATTTTAACAGGGAGAAATTTTATTCATCTCAAATAATCAAGAAATTTCCATCCTCCAAGAGGTCTGATTTTAACTCTTCGCTTAATAATTCTGGTAAAAACGCCATTATATTTCCATCCTCCAAGAGGTCTGATTTTAACCTATGCAAGGATTAGGTTTGACTTTCCAGCTAACTCATTTCCATCCTCTAAGAGGTCTGATTTTAACTCTGTCGCATCTGCTAAACTATCTTCTTCGCTTAATAACTATTTCCATCCTCTAAGAGGTCTGATTTTAACGATGTTAAAAGTTTGATATACACACAAGAAAAT
>JAADDS010000012.1 GCA_013153845.1 Methanococci archaeon
TTTTATGATTTATTTGACTTTTCTGTTTATTAGAGCGTCAGGTAGTGTGAATCTGTTTAATAAAGCTACTTTATCAGGGATTTTTAATGATGCCTCTCCTGCATTAGCCAGCACGTTAGCAGCGTTAGCACCTAAGTCCAATGATCTATCTGTTTTACCGAAACAACCTCTACATGGAACTCCTGCACTTGGGCATTTTGCTCCACAACCTGCTCTTGTAGCAAACCCTAAGCAAGTGTATCCTTGCTCAAATAAGCATCTTTCCGGGTCTGGTTTTCCTTCATAGGTTCTTTTAAATGTTTCTGGAAATACATTCTCTTTTTTTCTTGGACATTCATCACATACGATCTTTGTTGGTAATTTTGGTTCTTCTCCATTTAGCAGTGCTATAATTGCATCTGCGATCATTTTTGGAGTTGGTGGACATCCGGGTATTGTGTAATCTACTTTTATAAAGTCCTTTATTGGTCTAACATACTCTTCAAGTGGTGGAATCTCTTCTGAAGGAATTTCTCCTTTGTTTTCTGTTGAGTCAGTTGAATAAACGTAGTTTAATAGTTCTTCTTTTTTGTATAGGTTTCCTAAACCTGGAATTCCTCCATAGGCAGCACAGGTTCCCCATGCAATAACGATTTTTGATTTTTCTCTTATTTCATGAATTAAATGTTCATCGTGCTCGTTTCTTATTCCCCCTTCTACTAAAAATACATCTATCCCTTCTGGAATCTCTTTAGGATCTGCTACAATTGGGCCATAGACGATTTCTAAGTTTGGTAGCACTTCTAATAGTTTCTCGTGTAGGTCTAATAGGGATATGTGGCAACCAGAGCACCCACAGAGTTGGATCATCCCTACTTTAACTGCCAAGATAATCACCCATAATTTGAATCTATATCTGTGTGTTTTGTGTATTATTTTACAATTATAGTGTTTTAGAATCTAAAAAACTAAGATTATTTTAAGTTAAAGCCGAAGAACCCCCCACGTAGGGGCGGTCGTCCTCTCGGTCCCTTGACGGGTTCCCGAGAGAACTCATCCCTTTAATCTTCGGCTTATTCTTTGAGAGGGTTAGGTCCGAGTTTTTCTATTCTTGAGGTCATTTCGTTAACGGCGGAGACGAATTTATCTGCCTCAGCAGCAGACATGAAAAACATATCTATTCTTTCTCCACCGATTCCTAATTCATCTAATAATTGTTGGGTGAACCTAACCCTCTCCTCAGCTTTAAAGTTTCCTGTTTCGTAAGCACATTCTCCTTTTTTTCACCCTACAACCATAACCGCGTCGGCTCCCTTCTGGAAAGCTCTTAAAGCATAGGTTATGTCGAATTTACCTGTGCATGGGAGCCTTACGATTCTTACGGTTGCAGGGTATTGCATTCTGCTTGTCCCTGCTAAATCAGCAGCCCCATATCCTCATTGATAGCAACAGAAGGCAATTATTACAGGATCCATATTGATCACCGGGTAATTTTAATTTTTTTAATTTATTTAATTTTTTATCTTATTTTTTATATTTCACATTTTTTCAAATATCTGGTTTTATCAGCACCTTTTCGGTGCCTCATCTAAACATAAATCGCTATTTTAGTTGTTGTTTAGTTTTTTGACTATTTTGCTTCTAATTTTTGGTGTGCTTCTAATATACCATCGACAAATGCGATCACTTGCTCGTCTCTGTAGTATCTTAGTTGCATTGCTCCACTTGGACAAGCTCCTGCACATGCACCGCATCCTTTACATGCAACGTCATTAACTTGGGCAATTAAGTGTCCGTCTTTCTCTACATAAGTTATAGCGTTGTATGGACACATTTTAGCACAAACTTGGCATCCTCCACAGACATCTTCATCAACAACAGCTCTGATCATCTCTATCTTAAACTGCCCCTGAGCCATTGGTATTGAGACAGCACTTGCAGCTCCTTTTGCCTGAGCCACTGTGTCTGGAATATCCTTAGGCCCCTGAGCAACTCCTGCAATTGCTACTCCATCAACTTTCGTGTTGACTGGGGCTAATTTTGGATGTAGTTCTTTGAAAAATCCATCTGGACTTAGTTCTAAACCGAGCATCTTAGCCAATTTTGGATTATCTGGTCTTGGAGATAATCCAGCTGATAATACAACTAAGTCCGCTTCGATCTCTACGATCTCTCCTAATAATGTATCCTCTACTCTAACAAGTAAGTTTTTCGTTTCTGGATCTTCCATTATACAGGCAGGTCTTCCTCTAATAAACTTAACTCCAAACTGTTCTTGTGCTCTTCTGTAATATTCTTCATAACCTTTTCCAAAGGATCTGATGTCCATGTAGCAGATATATACCTCTGTGTTTGGATCGTGCTGTTTCATTAATTGAGCGTTCTTTAAAGCGAACATACAGCAGATTCTTGAACAGTAGTGTTTTCCAACTTTCGCATCTCTTGAACCGACACACTGTATAAACACTACTCTATGAGGATGCTTTCCATCGCTTGGTCTTATTTCATGCCCTCCTGTTGGACCTGCAGGATTGATCATTCTCTCTAATTCCAAGGTTGTTATAACGTTGTCATAAATTCCATATCCGTATTCTTCTTTTAATGTGCAATCAAATTCGTCATAACCAACTGCACAGATAATTGTTCCTACTTTTAGTTTTATCTCTTCTGGTTTTTGATCGTATCTTATGGCTCCTGGACCACAGGCCTTTTCACATAATCCACATCTTATACAGTGGTCCATATCTATGGTATAGACGAGAGGAATTGCCTGTGCAAATGGAACGTAAATAGCTTTTCTCGTCCCTAAACCTAAATCAAACTCGTTAGGAACTTCGATTGGACATACCGCAGCACAAGCTCCACAACCAGTGCAGATATCTTCATCCACATATCTTGGTTTTTTCTCTATGGTGACTTCAAAGTTTCCAATGAATCCTTCTACATTTTTAACTTCAGCGTAAGTGATAAGTTCAACGTTGGGGTGGTTTGCAACGCTAACCATCTTTGGGGCCAAAATTCACAGTGCACAGTCATCGGTTGGGAATGTCTTGGCAAGTTGTGCCATTCTTCCTCCGATGGATGGTTCTTTATCTACAAGATAAACTTTATAACCTTGATCTCCTAAGTCGAGAGCTGCTTGAATTCCTGCAATACCTCCTCCAATGATTAAGCAAGATTTATCAACTTCTACAATTTTTTGAGGAACATCTTCTAATCTTTTAGCTCTCTCAACAGCTCCTGCAACTAATTCCATTGCTTTTTTAGTTGCTTTTTCTCTGTCGTTCATGTGAACAAAAGAGCAGTGTTCTCTGATGTTAACGAATTCTAAGTAGTAAGGGGATAATCCAGCGTCTTTTATACAGTTTCTAAAAGTTGGCTCGTGTATTTTTGGTGTACACGCTGCAACAACAACTCTATCAAGGTTGTATTCTTTTATTGCCTCTTTAATTAGGTTTTGTCCTGGGTCTGCACACATGAATGGATACGTTTTTGCTACTACTACTCCATCAAGTTTTTCTGCAAAGTCCCTTACTGCTTCACAATCAACGACACCGTTGATGTTTGCTCCACAGTAGCAGACAAATACCCCAACTCTTGGGGACATAGATTCACCTCCAAAGAATAGAAATCACAATCAATTAATTAGGTGGATTCCTATAAAAATATATATTCTTAAACTGACTAATAGAAGTCATTAAACAATCTAATAATTTAAGCAGTAAAGGGCAGTTTTCTGTTAAAAATATTTTAAATTTAATTAAAGTTTTTTGTATCGAAAACTTTATATAGGTAAAGCTGAATATGATAGTTAGGTGCGGGTGGGATAGCGATGAGCCCCCCACCTCATCGCTGATAACCCGCACCGTAAGGGGCCGGCTCCGATGGGTTATCAGAATTTACGGGTTTAACACCCCTCCCCCACACAGATTTTTTATTACATTTTTATTTTTCATCCAAATATTTAAATATTTGAGTATATATTATAAAGGTTTAAGGTAAGATTTAAATACATTGAAATTTAATTAATTAATAAGTTAAATTAAGATTTATAATGAAGAAAGATTACCACATTGTTTTTAATTTTTAAAAGTTTTGAGGGGTAGTATGGTAGAAATTGGTAAATATGTTTCAGATGCTTATCATTATGCTATTTCAGACATAAAAAAAGGACTGGTTGGGGCTCTTCTTTCTTCAATAGCTGGAGCGTTTGGAGCTATTTTTGGAACTCTCCTATCGTTGTATATAATAAGCTATCTAAATCCGGAAACTCCCCCAATGTCTTTAATTTCAGTAATTTTAATTGCTTGTGTTGGGTTTTTAATAGCTCTTATTATTGGTTTTATACTTGATGGATACTATGTTAGAGTTATGAAGACGAGTGTTGAAAATTCAAACACTTTGCCAGATTGGAATAATGTAAAAGATCTGCTTGTAAGGGGGTTTTTATACTGGGTTGGAGGGCTGATAGTTGGGATTATTTTTTTAATAATTCCATTCTTGCTTATTGTATTTGGGATGTTCTTGATGTTTATTCCCCCACTTGGTTTATTGGTTGCTGGAATTGGATTTATTTGTCTGATTATTTCAATGATTGCATATATTTTTTATAGTGGGTTGGCTGAGGTAAACTATTCTGTAATTGGTTTCTCTGGATTTTTTGAGTTTAAAAAGATATTTAAGATGATGAATATTGATTATATCCTTCTGGTTATTGTAGTGATCATCTTAACAATTTTAGTGATCTTAATAGTTAATGTGCCTTTTATGATCTTTAAGTTGATATTTGCAGCGAGTTCAATGTCTAAATTAACTATTCTACTTGATATTATTTCAACAGTGGTTTCTTCATTTGTAGGGTTTTTTACTGCGGTGTTTTGTAAGAGGGCTATTGCATTATTTTATAGGGATAGGATTAAAGAAATAGATCAATATTAAATATTTCTATATATTATTATGTCTTTTGCTATTTTATTTATATTACTTGTTTCGCAGTTTGATATTGTGTTATAACGTTTTTAGTATTTTCGTAAACCTACATAATATACTACACATCAAATTACGCAAAAAAGTTATATTTTAGTAATTTTATAGAGTATACGTGGGGATTGGAACCATTACAGAATAAAGAAACAGTTTCATTTGCAATCGGGGGGAGGGGTAATACTATTTCAATCTTCGCTCTTTTTTACATTTAAAGAGGTTAGGTTCCTTCTTTCCAGTCCTCTAAGTATCTTTTTTGTTCTTCGGTTAATTCGTCAATTTCTATTCCCATGGCGTTTAATTTTAAAGAAGCGATCATTAAATCTTGCTCGTATGGGATGCGATAAACTCTTGGTTCTAATTTTTCATGATTTTTTAGTATATATTCGGCAGATAGGGCTTGATTTGCAAAACTCATATCCATAACTTCACACGGGTGCCCATCTGCACAAGCCAGATTAACCAATCTTCCTTCTCCTAAAAGATAGATTTTTTTATCTCCTAAATCGTATTCTGTTATACATTTCCTAACCTCTTTTATTGATTTTGCCATTTCGCTTAATTCTTTTTTATTAATCTCATTATCAAAGTGTCCTGCGTTAGATAAAATTGCACCATCTTTCATTTTTAATATATGCTCTTTTCTGATAACGTCTTTACATCCAGTTGTTGTTATAAATATATCTCCAATCTCCGCGGCCTTTTCCATTTTCATTACTCTAAATCCATCCATTCTCGCTTCTAATGCTCTTATTGGGTTTACTTCTGTTATAACAACCTCCGCTCCTAAGCCCTTGGCTCTCATAGCAACTCCTCTACCACACCACCCATAACCAGCAACAACAACGGTTTTTCCTGCAATTAATAAATTTGTAGATCTTAAAATTCCATCTAAGGCACTCTGCCCGGTTCCGTATCGGTTGTCAAATAGGTGTTTTGTATATGCATCATTTACATCCATGACTGGAAATTTTAAAGCTCCTTCTCTTTCCATTGCCTTCAATCTAATTATTCCAGTTGTTGTTTCCTCACAACCGCCCATTATATTATCCAAGAGTTCAGTTCTCTTTGTATGTAATAAAAATATTAAATCGCAACCATCGTCTATAACAATATCTGGTTTGTGGTCTAAAACTTTATTTAAATTTTCGTAATATTCTTCAACTGTCTCTCCTCTCCATGCATAAACATGCATTCCTTTTTTAGCACATGCAGCGGCAACATCATCCTGAGTAGATAAAGGATTACAGCCAGTTATAGCAATTTTTGCCCCTCCCTCCATTAATGTTTCTGCTAAAACAGCCGTCTTTGCTTCCAAATGTAAAGCCATTCCTATCGTTATTCCTTTAAATGGTTTTTCTTCTTTGAATCTTTCTCTAATTAATCCTAAAACAGGCATGTGTTGTTTTGCCCATTGTATTTTTTTCTCTCCATCTTTCCATAGGTTTATGTCTTTAACTGCATACATTTTACTCACCGTTCAACCGTTTTATTAAAAAATTAAGGATGTAAAATTAAGATGTTCAATTTTTACATTTAAATAAATATCAATAAATATTTAAAAATTAATAAATTAAGTTCATGAAAATGTTAACATATACTTTTAATCTTCTTTACTTAGTTCGTTTAATAGTGTATCACACAGTTTGATAACATCTTTTAAACTTTCTTTTAAGACCTCTAAAGGATCTGTCCCTTCTTCTGTAATTATAGTCATTTTTGGATTTGAGATGTATCTCCCAGTTTCAGGGTGGAGTAGAGGATGATCTATTGAGTATGAGGCCATTTTTACGCCTTTTTTTGTTAGTAAAATATTTTTTAAAAGATTTGGAAGGGAGTGATCTTCGTTTATAAGCTCAACTTCTATTAAATTGTCTTTTCTCTCTAATATTCTGACTTCCATTTTTATCCCTCCAAGAGTTCTTTTTTGGCTAAGTTTATATCTTTATTTAGTACGATTTTCCCTTCTTCTTCTCTAAATATTCCTTTCTCTAAGGCCTCTTCAATGATCATATCAACAGGTTTTTTTGTAATGTATGATGATAGGATCACTAAATTTTTAACGGGTTTAGATCCTAATCTTGAAAATCGTAGCTCCTGCGAAAGTTCTTGAAGTTCTTTTAATATTTCGTTAAACTTGTTAATATCAATATCTGTTCTTATAGCGTTTTCCTCTTCTTCATATAAAACCTTATATCCTAATGTTTTTAAGGTTTCCATTACCAACTGTTTGTTTACTGGATATTTTAATTCAAATAGTCGATATTTGTATAACCCTTCTTCATCTTTTTGATATTTTCTTTTAATTTTTTCCATAACTTCTCTAACAGTTCTGTAATTATCTTTTAAAACTTCTTTATCATACCCAAATACGTGAACTCTCACTCGATCTCCTTTTGATTCAACTGTGCAGTCAAGATCCATCTTTGATATTGTTTCGCATAGTTCTAATAGTTCTTCATCGCAACTAACTTTTGATGAGATGGTTTTTTTCATTGGTCTTCACCTAAATGATCTTTCGTTATTATATTAAATTAATCAATAAATTAATTAATGTTTTTCATTTTATTTCTAATTTTAAATCTACCTATGGAGGTTGTCGATGTTTTATTTAATTGTTATGGTTCTGTTTATAACTTTGTTAGTATATATAATGATGAGACATACGATATTGATGTGTTTATTGTGAAGTGTTATAACGATATGCCTATTATTTTTTTAATGTTTGGACAAAAAAGTTTAAAAGAGAAAGAATGATTATGAATAACAAATAAGTGATAAAATAAAGATAATAATGAAAAATAATGAAAAGATCAAAAAAGTGTTAAACTGGTGATGGATGTGAGTGAATTGGAAAGATCGCTTGAAATTATAAAGAGAAACACATCTGAGATAGTTAGTGAGGAAGAGTTAAAAGAAGTTTTAAAGAAAGATAGTAAATCGGCATATATTGGATTTGAGCCGAGTGGTAAAATACATTTAGGACATTATCTTCAAATAAAAAAGATGATTGATTTGCAGAATGCAGGATTTGATATTATAATACTTCTCGCTGATTTACACGCTTATCTAAATCAGAAAGGAGATCTTGAAGAGATAAAAAAAATAGGGGATTATAACAAAAGGGTCTTTGAGGCAATGGGATTAAGGGCTAAATATGTTTATGGAAGTGAATTCCAGCTTGATAGTGATTATACTCTAAACGTCTATAAATTGGCTTTAAAAACTACCTTAAAAAGAGCAAGGAGAAGTATGGAACTTATAGCAAGAGAGGATGAAAACCCAAAGGTTGCTGAGGTTATCTATCCAATTATGCAGGTTAATGATATTCATTATTTGGGGGTTGATGTTGCGGTTGGAGGGATGGAACAGAGAAAGATACACATGTTAGCAAGAGAACTTCTTCCAAAAAAAGTGGTTTGTATTCACAATCCCGTCTTAACTGGTTTAGATGGAGAAGGAAAGATGAGTTCTTCAAAAGGGAATTTTATAGCTGTTGATGACTCTCCAGAAGAGATTAGGGCTAAGATAAAGAAGGCATACTGCCCTGCTGGAGTTGTTGAAGGAAATCCAATTATGGAGATAGCTAAGTACTTCCTTGATTATCCTTTAACTATAAAGAGGCCTGAAAAATTTGGTGGAGATTTGATTGTTAATGATTATGAAGAACTCGAAAGTTTGTTTGTTGGTAAAAAATTGCATCCTGTTGATTTGAAAAATGCTGTGGCAGAAGAGATTATAAAGATCTTAGAACCAATTAGGGAGAAATTGTAAATCTTTGTATGATTTTATTTTTTGTATAATTCATTAGACGATTATTATATCACTATATTTTTTCTTTTTTTCTTTCTCCTTTATTTCTTTTAGGGAGTTGGGATCTGATTCTGCAACTATTATATCTCCGAACTCTTTATATTCATTTTTTTTATTTTTATTGATGTGTTCGTTTATTCGACGTTTTTCTTCAACTTTGAGATTATTTTTGTTAATAATATCTTTATTAATAACTTGGTCTTTTATTGTTGTTTGTGTTTGATTTTTCTGTTTTTGCTCTTGATTTGGAAGGGTTTTATATCTAATTTTAACAATAAGTTCTCCTTCCCCTTCATCTTTATCAAATGGCAGGTTTATCTTTGCATTGTCGTTAGATAAAACTTCTAATGAAACATTTTTGTCTCCTAAATAAATATCAACATAAGAGATTAAAACATCTTTTGGATTTTGGATTGAGAGGACTATCTTTTCTTCCATAGTTATCTACCTAACTGCTTTTATTATGATTATTGGATTTTTTGCAAGAAACATATGCCCAGAAGGGATTTTTTTAGCATAAGAAATAGAAACATTAACGGCATCAACATTATAGCCCTTATTTTCTAATTCCTTTATTATTTTAACCGCATTCTCTAAGACAATTGTGTTAGCAACAATGTGATTTATTTTCTTTTTATCTAAAATTTCAATTATCTTTTCAATATTTTTTGTCCCTCCTATAAAAGCTTTATTAAACTCTAATTTATCTAAAACATCTTCTGCTCTCCCTTTTATAACATGGCAATTTTTAATATTAAATTTGGCTAAATTTTGTTGAGTTAGTTCAATTGCCTCATCTAAATAATCAATTGCATAAACGAATTTGCATCTTTTTGCTATCTCAACTGTCATTCCTCCACTTCCACAACCAATATCAACAACAACATCATCTTTATTTAAGTTTAATTTTCCAATACTCACAGCTCTAATCTCCTCTTTTGTTATTGGAACTCCTTCTCTTCTTATAAAGTTTTCATCTGGAATCATAACTAACACCCAACGTATTTCATTTTATTTTCATTTTATTATTTTTATTTTATTGATAAACATAATTGATAGTGTAAATATATTGATAATATGCTAATATTGAGTTTTAGATTAAGTTTTATGAAGGGAACGTATAAATACAAAATGTCAATTAAAATAAATAAAAATAAAAAAATAAAAGAAGAAGTAATAACAAAGAAAGATAAAAAAGAAAAGATAAGCAGGAGAGGAGGCAAGATATGTATTCAATAAGATTATTTAAAATTATGGGAATTCCGATCGAATTGCATATAACGTTTATTTTATTTTTGATCATTATAGTTGCATTTTCAATCATTTATGACAGTATCTTTTGGGCTATACTTTTTATCTTATTATTTGTGTCTGTTGTTTTACACGAGTTGGGGCATAGTTATGTAGCCAAGAAGTATGGGGTGAAGATAGAGAAGATCTTGCTACTACCTATTGGTGGAGTTGCAATGATGGATAAAATTCCAAAAGAAGGGGAGTTAAAGATAGGAATAGCTGGCCCATTGGTAAGTTTTGCTATTGGAATCAGTTTGCTGGTTATTTCAAGATTTTTTGATGTGAATGTTGATGGGTATCCTCTCCTATACACGTTAAGTTTATTAAACCTTATACTTGGGGGTTTTAATTTAATTCCTGCTTTTCCTATGGATGGGGGAAGGATATTAAGGGCTATATTATCAAAAAAATACGGATATTTAAAGTCAACGAAAATTGCAGTAAATATTGGAAAGATTTTGGCATTGATAATGCTTTTACTTGGACTTTTATCTATGAACGTGATGTTGATCTTGGTTAGTTTGTTTGTGTATTTTGGAGCTGAGCAGGAGGGTAAGGTTGTGGAGGTTGATGAAGTGTTTAAGAATATCAAGGCGAAGGATATTATGACTCCAAATCCAATATGTGTAAGTCCAGATATGAGCATAGAAGAGTTTTTGGATTTCATGCTTAAACATAAATATTTTGGTTATCCTGTGGTTGAGGATGGAAAGTTAGTTGGATGCATTGGAATAAATAACATTCATAAGAAAGATGGAATTGTTAGGGATTATATGGAAGATCCGGTTTTGGTTGATGAAGATGAGGATATAAAGGAGGTATTAAAAAAGATGAACCAAGTTGATAGAGTATTTGTTGTAAAAAATGGAAAACTGGAGGGAATAATTTCTAAAACAGATATTTTGAGGGCAATGAATATTTTGGAGTTAAAAGAAGAGTTGGAAAATTGATCAACAAATAATAAAGATAAATTAAATGATAAAGTTAAATAAAGAATAGAATAAAAATAAAAGATTTCATATTTTTAGTTTTAATTTTTTATCTTATATTTTGATTTTATATTTTGATTAGTTATTCTTCTTTTTTCTGTGGTTGTTTCCATTCCATATATCCGCATTTTCCACAAGAAAATCTGTTTAAGTGCTCAGCCATAAAAACACCTGGGCCACATTTTGGACACATCTTTTTTAATCTAATGACTTTATCTCCTTCTATTTTGTAATATTTGTATTTTGCAGTTTTTTTACCTTTCGTCATTATTCTCCCTCCTCAGCTACTGTTTCTTCCTCTATTTTATTTTTTCTTAGAATGTGTTCTCTTTCAACTAATTTTAACATCTCTTCGTTGTCATATAACTTAGCGTAGCCCCTTGCTCTTTGCATTCCTGCTTCTTCAACGATCTTCTCAACTATTAATAGATCTTTATTTGCATTCAATATAGCAGCCAACTTTAATTTAACTTCTTTGAATGTTGGTGTCGGGCCATCGTGGTCTACTATAAACCTATACTCTGTTCTTTTTAACAACGGATTGTATCTGTCTGACAATATTTTTATCTCCATTTTTATCCCTCTCTTCCATTTTTTGAATTTTTTTAATATGTTGTCAATTTCTTGTTTTAATGTTTTGTCTATTTTTAAAACAACTATTCCTTCGTTAGGTTGTCCGTATAGAACGTAATCTCCTTCTGGATAGTATTTTATTACGATCAGTGCGAGTAAATCCTCTTCACCATCAACTAATATCGCATTGTTCTTATCATTTATTGTGGATAGATATTTAATACTTTCTATTGCTTCATTGGATATACATCCAGCAGGGTTTTTTATTTTAATAACCTTCTTAAATTTATGGTTTATTTTAACGGGAATGTTTCTTTGAGTTTTTAAATCAAAAATTGAGAGCTTTGGAATTATTCCGTTTTCAATTACTGTTTTTGTAACGATGTCTCCAACGGTAATGATGTCTCCATCTATGTGAGGAAGTGTTTTATATACTTTTCCAAAGGGTTTTTTTAGTAGATCTCTTAACTCTTCTGGGAGGATTAGCATGATGATTCCTCTTATTCTTTAACGCTTAGTGCATATTTCCCCTTGATTTCTATTCCTGCTTTTTTTGCAATTTCGGATTTTTGAGGGTTTAATACAATTAAAAGCCCGATCCAATTTTCACTTGTTGGAGAGTGGCATATGGGACATATTTCATCATTTGTTAAATATTTACACTTTAAACAAGCTCTCATAGGATCACCTTAATCGCTTTCCTTTTTTTCTTTCCGAGTTTTTTCCTCTTCTATCCATTCTAATTTTCCTAAGTATGGCTGTCTCATAGTTAAAGCGATCTTGCTACCTCTCTTTCTTTCTGCTTTTAAACTGATCGCAACGATTCTTGCTCTAACATAATCCCCAATTTCTAAAACTTTTCCGGTCTCTTTTCCAATTATTGCTTCTCTTCTTGGGTCATAAGATACATAGTCATCCATTATTTGTGAAACGTGGACTAAACCATCCAATGGCCCTAATCTTACGAAACTTCCGAATTCTACAACATCTACAACTTCCCCTTCGACGAGTTCATACATCTCAGGTAAATAAACAAGTGTTTCAAATATTACGGGATGGTATGCCGATCCATCTCCATGAACTACCTTTCCGTCCCCAATATCTTTAATATCAACAATAGATAAGACAAATCCAATATCTTTATCTAACCTTCCTTCGTATTTTTCCATTAGTATTTTTTTAATCGTGTCTTTTAGGTCTTTTCCGAACTCTTCTGGAGGAACCTTAACTACATCAGCAATCTCTAATATTTTATACATTATAAATCACCACCCTGTTGATCCTGATAAAATTGTATCGTATGTTATTATTATATTAAAAAAGAGGACGTCGTTTAATTATAGAATTATTAATAAAAATCATAATAAAACAAGATATTGTAAGAAATATTATAAGATTATAAAAAGGATACGTTAATAATTGTCGTAGAAGGGGTATTTATATTTAACTATTTTTTGTTATAGGGTGTGAAGATTTTTTATTTATTTGGTTGAGTATATCTTAAATTGTTATAAAAATAAAAACGAAAAGTATATATAGGAGAAAAAATTATTGTAGAGAGTGCTTGCAAGATTTGAGAGGGCCCGTAGCCTAGCCTGGATAGGGCACCGGCCTTCTAAGCCGGGGGTCGGGGGTTCAAATCCCCTCGGGTCCGCCATTTTTAAATTTTAGTTTTTCTATTTTTTATTACTTGCTCCGGTGGTGTAGTCCGGCCAATCATGCGGGCCTTTCGAGCCCGCGACCCGGGTTCAAATCCCGGCCGGAGCATCATATTTTAAAATAATTTATCAATATATCAATATATTGAAGTATTATATTTCTGTTTTTGATTAGATCCTATTATGTGTTTTATTTTATTATTTTTTGCTATTTATATATATTTTTATATATATTTTACTTTTTTTTATTTTATTCCTCGCAAGTAATTAGATCATCTAACGTGTTTATATTTTTAAATATTTTTTTATTCTTATCTAGTGTTTTGGAGTCAATATATTTCGGATTTAAATGAGAGATGAAATACCTAATTGATAGATTTTTCTGTTCCATGATTATTTTATTTAAAATTGGCATAGAATCTCGACTATATAATGCAAATAACGGCTCAATGTATCCGTTTTCATGTCTTGGGATTATACATAAATTGTTATTTCTCTCAGCAAATTTTATATTGGATATTAGAGTTTTAACTGCCTTTTTAGTTATATAGGGACAATCACAAGGCAGAACTAAAAACCATTTAGCATTTAAAACTCTCATTCCACATAAGATCCCCATTAACGGCCCCATATTCTCGACTAAATCAAATGAAATTGAGCATCCGTATGTTAACATATGCTTTTTTTCTAATTCAATATCCACAGAGTTTTTAGCAAATACAGTTGTGAATGGAATTTTCAAACTCTTTAAAATATCTGATGGATAGTTAATAAGATACTTTCCTTTAAATATTCTAAATGGTTTCTTTCCACCTATTCTTTCTCCTTTACCTCCTGATAGTATTATTCCCGAAATGATAAACATCACCTAATTTATGATTTATTAAAATTTACAATAAATTACTCTAAAAAGTTCCTTTTTAAGTAGCTGAGTGCAATATTATTAAAATATATTATCAAAATTAAGCAACATTAAATTAGATTAAAATTAAATTAGGTGATATATAAAATATAATGGATTTAATCGATCCTCTGACAAAAACACTATATCCTGATATAAATTTAAAGACGGTGATAGAGATGATTACAGTTAAAGTTAAAAATCTAACAAAAAAATACGATAACTTTAAAGCATTAGATAATGTTTCATTTGAAGCTAAAAAAGGAGAAATCTTAGGAATTGTTGGAAAAAGTGGAGCAGGAAAATCAACACTAATAAGGATTTTAAGGGGTAGTTTGGACTATGATGAAGGAGAAGTTGAGATATTAGGTAGAAAAAATAATTTTAAAGAAATTACAGCCATACACTTGCAGAGAAACTTTGCACTGTGGGCAGAGCCAGTTATAAACAACATAATTAGAAAACTCTATGCAGTGAGGAATAATGCCGATGAACAACTGCCACTTGAAGAGGAGTGGAAGGATTATGAAGAGAGGGCAATGGAGATTTTAAAATTAGTTGGTTTGGAGCATAAAAAAGATGCATTTGCTAATATATTAAGCGGAGGGGAGAAGCAGAGATTGATCTTAGGAAGGCAGATAGCTAAGATCTATGAGAAAGGAGAGGGTGTTTTATTATTGGATGAACCAGCAACAATGGCCTGTCCTTCATCAAAGCAGAAGTTATTAGATGTTATTAAAAATATTAGAGATAAGTTGGGAATAACAGTTATAATAACCTCCCATTTACCAGAAATCCACAGATATTTATGTGATAGGTTGATCTTGTTAGAGGATGGAAGGGTTAAGATGGATGGGGATGTTGAAAGTGTCTTAAATGAATTTTTAAAAGAGATGAAACCTCCATATAAAAGAACTCCAAACATAAAAGATAATCCAATAATAAAATTAAAAAACGTATCTAAGAGGTATTATGTTGTTAAAGGAGGGGAAACATTAAATTTAAAAGATATATCATTTGAAGTTAAAGAGGGAGAGATCTTATCAATTATTGGGCCGAGTGGGGTTGGAAAAACAGTTATTATGCGACTAATGGCGGGTTTGGAGTTGCCGGATAAAGGAAAAATAGAGGTTGATGGTGTCGATATAACTAACTATGGGTGGGAGAGAATAAATCTCAGAAAAAAGATAGGGATTATGCATCAGGAGTTTTCTCTTCCATATTACCAAACAGTTGAAAATTTATTAAAGTATAGATTAGGACTTAAAGGAGAAAAAGCCATTGCTCATGCTAAAACAAAGGCAGAAGAGCTTGGTTTATCTCCAAAAGTTGTGGATGCAATATATCAACTGATAGATGTTCCAGAGTCAGAAAGGATCTCTAAGTTGCAGAAGATGGGCTTGACTGAGGATGTTATATATAAACTCTTTCCTCCTATCGTTGAGAACTTTAATCCAGTGGAAATATTGGAGGCATTAGATTTAGGTAAAGATGTTTTGAATAAAAAAGTTGGAGAATTGAGTGGAGGACAGAAGGTTAGGGTAGCTATGGCTTTACAGTTAATAACAAAACCAAAAATCCTATTCTTGGATGAACCGTTTGGAGATCTGGATCCAATTACTTTAAGGGATGTTGCTAACTATTTAAAGAGAATAAATGAGAAATTTGGAACTACGATAGTTTTAGTATCACATTGTGTAGATTTTATTAAGGAGATTAGTGATAGGGCTATTTTATTGGATAAAAATAAGGTTGTCATGGAAGGAGATCCAAATGAGGTATGTGAGGAGTTTGTAAGAAGGAGTGAAGCAAAGTTTATGAAAGAGAACTTTTAAAATTTTTATATTTTTTATGGAGTTTATTTATTTTTATTATTTTATTTATGATTTGAATTTTAGCATAAAATTTATAAGATTTGAGATAAATTAGGTTATTAAATTGATTTGATAAAATTGTCAACTGTCTTTTAAATGGTGGTAGAGGATGGATGATTTTAATGATATAATTGAAAAAATGATAAAAGGGGAAATAAAACCTTATCAACTGGATAAACTATTTGGTGCTAAGATTGCAACTGAACTTAGAAGGAAGTTTATAGAAAAAAAAGTTGGTGTAGAGTTTGAGCATATTGCCAATTATACCATAGATGAAGAGATGGCCATGAAAAAGAACATAGAAAATATGATTGGAGCTATTCAAATTCCTTTAGGTTTTGCAGGTCCTTTAAAAATAAATGGGGAGCACGCAAAAGGGGACTTTTATATTCCTCTCGCAACTACTGAGGGAGCTTTGGTAGCTTCTGTGAATAGGGGTTGTTCAATAATAACAAAATGTGGGGGAGCTAATGTTAGAGTTATTGATGATAAGATGACAAGAGCCCCTTGCCTGAAAACAAAAAGTGTTGTAGACGCAATAAAAGTTAAAGATTGGATCTTGGAGAATTTTGAAAGGATAAAAGAGGTTGCTGAATCAACCACAAGGCATGGAAAGTTGATAAGGATAGATCCTATTTTGATCGTTGGAAGAAATATCTATCCAAGATTTGTATTTAAAACAGGAGATGCTATGGGTATGAATATGGTTACTATTGCCACAGAGAAGGCATGTGAGTTTATTGAAAGCGAGTTAAAAAGAGATGGGGTGTTTGTTAAAACGGTTGCTGTTAGTGGAAATGCATGTGTTGATAAGAAACCAAGTGGAATGAATTTGATAAACGGAAGGGGAAAAACGGTTGTCGCAGAAATTTATTTAAATGAAAAAGAAGTTAATAAATATTTAAAAACAACTCCTGAGGCAATAGCTGAGGTTAATCGTTTGAAAAATTATATTGGATCTGCTGTAAGTAATAGCATGGGCTTTAACGCTCATTATGCCAATATTGTTGGGGCCATTTTTTTAGCCACTGGGCAAGATGAAGCACACATAGTTGAAGGAAGTTTGGGTATAACTATGGCAGAGGTTGAGAATGAAGGGCTGTATTTTTCAATAACTCTTCCAGATCTACCTTTGGGAACGGTTGGTGGAGGAACTCGTGTGGAGACGCAGAGAGAGTGTTTAGAGATGCTTGGATGTTATGGGGATGGTAAGGCGTTGAAGTTTGCGGAGATTGTTGGAGGAGCAGTATTGGCTGGAGAGTTATCCCTGCTTGGAGCTCTCGCTTCTGGACATTTAGGAAAAGCACATCAAGAACTTGGTAGATAGGGGATGAAGGGAGCTTATTCGATGATGGTAGCAATTGATTCATTAAAAGAGGTATTTGATATAAAAGAGATTTTAATGAGTCCTATAAGAAATAAAAAGGTAGTTTTATTTGTTAGTGCAGTTTTTATTTTCTCTTTGGCTATTTCATATGTGTTGATTGCAAATGTGAATTATTTCTCTTATTTGGGAAATATGGTGTTTGAGGCATTCCAAGAGAGGGTAGAGGACTTAAAAATCTCCATAAATGAGTCCTCCCTCTATATAATTTTAGCAATCTGGAAGAACAACTTAACCGTGTGCTTTTTGAATTATATAATTGGTTTTTTATCTCTCTTTGTTATTGTAGTAAATTCTTATATTTTATCTTATGTTCTCTATAAATTTGGCTTAAAAACTTTCATATTTTTGGTTTTACCCCACGGGGTTATTGAGATCCCTGCTTTGATTCTTTCCGCCTCTGGAGGGATATTATTAAATATTGGAATTATCAATTTCTTGATAAATATAAAGTTTGGAGAGAGTAGGGAGGTTTTATACTACATAAAAGAGTCGTTAAAACTTCTTCTGCTGTCTATAATTCTATTTCTGATTGCTGGAATTGTTGAAGGAACTATAACATTTAAGATAGCAAAGTTGATGTTTTCATGAATAAAACAATAGAAAATAAAGAAAAATAAAAAATTAAACAAAAAAAGAAAAATAGGAAAATATATTTCGTTTATCCTCTTGGTTCTTTTGCTTTTGGTCTTAAACCTCTATAACCGCATTTTCTACATTTTGTAGCTCTCCAAGGGTTTCTCGCATTACATCTCATACATATCTTCTTCATAAACATTCTCTTCATGGCTTCTTCGAATGGCATTTTCTCACCTTCAATCTGTTTGAGTTAGAATGTTCAATAAAATCGTTTTGTATTTCGATAATTTCTGCCGAGTTTTTGGCATTAGAGTATCTTTCTAATAATTCATAATTAACCTTTATAAATGTTTCTGTCCATTTAAAGCATGATGTTAAATTTAGTGCATCTTCTTTAAAATTGGTGATATAGAGAGAACCGATAAATGCCTCGATTGTAGATAACATGCAGGGTTTTCCATAGTTTACTGGATTACATGCAATTAAAAACGGAAGAGATCTCTGATTTTTGAATTTGAACTTTTTAAACATGTTTTCTGCTTCTTTCCATGAGCAATCTAAGGCCGTTATACCAAATTTTTCCACTAAGGATCTATCCTCTGGAGATAATGCTTTTTCTGCATAAGGGTTTAATATTATTGAGTTTTTTGGTATTTTGTATGGTGTTTTTAACAATATTGCTTTGTTCATTCTTGCCATTTTTAAAGATGTGCATTTCTTTGGATTACATTGATTTGCATGATATATAAAAAGTTTTGGCATTTTAACCCTCATAAACTTTATGTTCTTGCATTTACCTATTTTTTGTTCTTATCATTTTTTGTCTTGTCTATTTTTAATTTATTTTTAATTTTTATTTTTATAGAACCATATACTTCGTAAATAAAGTGATTTTAAATAGTATGCAAAAAATTTTTATAATAATAATATATAATAGATTTGGTAATTTTGAGTTGATCAGTTTTATTTTTATTTAAATTTAAGTGTTTAATCTATACATTTTATTCAAATATTTGGAATATTTTGAATATCTTATATTGGTGGAGTGAGATAATGAATAAAAATAGGAAAATTAAATATGCAATAATCTTAGTATCGTTTCTCATTTCAATAACGTGTTATGCCTATTTTTTTCCAGAGATTCAATTTTCAAAAAATAGCAAAGATACGTTAACCGTTTATGCATGTGGTGGCTCTACTGAAATGTTAAACAAGGTCGATCAACTCTTTGAAAAGAAATACCACTGCAAGATCAACCTAATTTCCAGTAATACAGTTGAGTATCTAAATCTTTTAACACACGTAAAGAAGGGGGATGTTGTAATATCACGATCCACTGAAACGCCAGAATATTTAAGAGATTTAGGGGCGGTTGACAATTACAGCATAGCTTACTTCACTACTTGGGACATTGTTGTCAGAAGAGGAAATCCAAAGCATATAAAAACGATCAACGACCTGCTGAAACCTGATATAAAGGTTTTAACAGCATCTGGAGCGTCTATAAACGAATACGGAATATTTAATCAAAAAAGTTGGAGTTTTGTTTCTGAGTTATATGATAAATCATATAAGGACTTTAATTGCAGAAGAGCTATGTTAAAATACTTTTTAGATGGATATGGGGATGCCTGCATTGTTGAAGATAGATTAATACACGATCTCCACGTGGAAGATGATGTTTCAACGATAAAAATTCCTTGGAAGTTTTATTATCTTCAATCAAGTGTTTTCACAATATCGGTATTGAAGTATTCTAAGCATAAGGAGTTGGATGAGAAGTATATTGATTTTATCCTCAACAATGATACTGTAAAGGAGATAATGAAGAGTTATGGATACATTCCTGCTAATACAGAAGAAGGAAAATATATTTTAAGGAGATATTATGAATCCCAATAGTAATAACGCTAAAACTGCGGAAAAAAGTATGAAAGTTGGTATAAAGTCAGTGGTTAGGAGTTATTTATTTTTATTGATAAAGTGGACGTTTTTCTTTTTAGTAGTTCCCGGAATTTTTGTGTCTATATTATTCTGCCCCTATGTTATTCCATTTATTTATTGTGATGTCTGTCCAGTTTATTTTTGTCCAATGAAAATTTTTAGAATTCCTTTTTTGATAGTTGCCTTTTTTTATGTATTATTATCTAAAAAGAGATTCTATACTATCTGTCCAGCAGGAACTCTTCAGGATGTTATAATTAGCATCAATAAAAAAACATTGAATAGAATTAAATTGCTAAATGTTGTTCAGAGAAATATGTTGAAGGTTGTTAGGTATATGTTTCTTGCCTTGGCTCTTATTCTTGTATTGATTTTCAACGATCCGAGGTATATAGATCCTTATCATACATTTTCGATAGAGGGATTGATGTATGAGAATATATTTTATTACATTAGAGTAGCGATAATATTATCAATATTTATCTTTGCATTTTTTATTCCACGATTTTGGTGTAAAATATGTCCTTTTGGAGCATTAATTTCTCTAATTTATTTAATATATGATAAAATTCATGGATTTATTCGACGTTTAAGATCTACATAGTTTTAATAATATAGTTTTAATAATTTAATTATTTAATTGGGTAATTAGTTAATAGGTTGATATGATTTTTTTATATTTTTCTATTTTCATTTTTTATTTTGGCTAAATTGGTCTTTAAATTAGTTTTTAATTTTTTGAATATAATATATGGTAGATATATATAGGATTATGTAAAAGAAAGAGTTCTTATTGATTTATGATTGATTTATAATTGGGTTATATATTTATTATCAATTTATATTTATTATATTATTATCATACTCTTTGCTATTTATCCAACTACTATTTATTGATAAAAACTTAATTGTGGTGGATCATGATCTCAGAGGAAATTTTTAGAATTTTAAGAAAGCAGAGGTATCAGATAGATAATCATACTGCTGTGAAGTTGTGCGGATGGGTTAGAAAAAAAATGTTGGAGGATAAAAATTGTTATAAATCAAAATTTTACGGAATAGAGACGCATAGGTGTATTCAATGCACTCCTTCAGTTATCTGGTGTCAGCAAAATTGTATATTCTGTTGGAGGGTGTTGCCACAAGACCTTAATCTTGGCCTAAAAGATGCTAATTTAAAAGAGCCAAACTGGGAAGAGCCGAAGGTTGTGTTTGAAAAGATAATTAATATGCATAAAAGGATAATTATGGGATATAAAGGGGTTTTGGATAGGGTGGGAGAACAAAAGTTTGAAGAAGCGTTAAATCCGAAACATGTTGCGATTTCTCTATCTGGAGAGCCAACATTGTATCCTTATCTTGATGAGTTAATAAAAATATTCCATAAAAGGGGATTTACAACATTTGTTGTTTCAAACGGTATTTTAACTGAGGTTGTTGAAAAGATAGATCCTACACAACTTTATATATCCTTAGATGCCTATGATTTAGAAAGTTATAGGAGAATATGTGGAGGAAAGAGGGAGTATTGGGAGTCGATACTAAATACCTTAGATATTTTAAATGAGAAAAAAAGGACATGCATAAGAACTACTTTGATTAGAGGATTTAATGACGACATTTTAAAGTTTGTTGAGTTGTATGAGAGGGCTAATGCCCATTTTATTGAGTTAAAGTCATATATGCACGTTGGATATTCTCAAAAGAGATTAAAAAAGGATAACATGTTAGAACATAGTGAAATAATAAAGTTGGCAAAGGAATTAGACAAAAATAGTGATTATGTATTTATAGATGATAGTGAAGAGAGTAGAGTTGCACTTTTACAAAACAAAAATAGAAGGATCGATCCAAAAATAAAGGTTTGATTTTGAACCGTTATTCTTATTAAATATTTATTAAATTTATTAAATAGAGATTAAAAGATATTGGGTGTAATAATATTTAGTTTGTTTAGTTTTAATTTGATTTTATATTTAATTGGTTTAATTTTATAACGAAATTTGGAGGGAGATAGAGATGGCTAAGGTTAAAAAGATAGAGATAAATGAAACATTTTGTAAGGGATGTGATATATGCATTTTAGTTTGCCCGAGAGGGGTATTTGAAAAATCTAAAAAACTGAATAAGAAGGGAGTTTACCCGCCAATTCCTGTAAAGCCGGAAAATTGCACATTTTGTAATCTTTGCATTTTACAGTGTCCAGATCAGGCAATATCGATAGATGTGGAGTAAGAATCCAATTAAATTTAATTAATTTTTCTAATATGGCATACCTAAACTTTTTAATAAGTAATAATAAAAATAATAAATAATCATAATCAAAAACGTAATCAAAAAACGCAAAAAATAGTTTATGAACAAATAGCTGAAAATATTAATGAGGGGTATTGATAACAAAAACTGTTAAGAGATGGGACGATGATTCAAATAACGGTAATTCAGATAGATAATTACGGACCTTGGACAGTTACACCAAATCCAAGAAGAGAGAGTGATTTACAGGCATTACAGAGTAGATTATATGCTGATTTAAATCTGATGTTTGGATCACACAAGGGACTTGTTTTTTACACAAGATTTGACAATTTAATTGCTATAACTAACGGGATAGATCTTCTAACCCATAAGAGAATACAAGAGAGTATAAGAAATCGTTATCCTTTTACTGTTAGTATGGTTATTGCCTCTGCTGAAACACCTTACGAAGCCCAAAAATTAGCTACCAAAACACTTCAGGAATATGGAAGTGCTCAGGATGAAAATAGGAGAGAAGTTTTAGATGTGGCTAATGAATTGGTTATGGATGGGTATGTTCAAATAGCTCACATAGATATAAATAACATCACTGGGACTTTGACAGATATTGTAAGTGCATATGACACTTATGTGAACGTTAATAGGGTTAAGTTGGCATTAATGGAAGAGTTATTAAATTACAATGCCTTAATGTTTTTTATTGGAGGAGATAACTTTATGTCTCCTTCTAATGGCATGAGTGAAGAGGATTTTATAGATATATTTAATAAAATAAATGAAAAATACGGAATCGAGTTGAAGGCAGGAATAGGAATTGGAAAAACTGCCGAGGATGCTTCAAATTTGGCAGATCTTGGATTAGAAAAAATAAGAGGAAAGGTTGTTAATAAAAACGTATGCACTTTAAGGCAGGATGATTTTTTAGAGTCAAAAATGGGTGTTGGAAAGATATATCATCCACAGGTTTAAGGGGTTAAAGATGGCTGATAAAATTAATAAAATTTTAGAAATGAACAAGTCAAAAAAAGTTGTTTTAGCCCCTATGGCAGGAATCACAGATGGAGAGTTTTGTAAACAGTTTAAAAACATGTTTGCCATTGCAACGTTGGGAGGGTATAATATAGATCTTACAACATATGAGGCGGGGTTAAAAATAGAGCAAAGAGGAAGAAAAGAATTTTTAATAGATTTAAATAATTTTAATGAATATATTGTAGATCAAATAAAAAAAGCGAGAGAGAGTAATTCATTAGTATCTGTTAATGTTAGATTTTTTGATATTGAGGAGGCATATGAAAGGTTGGAGGTCATTGCAAAGCATGCAGATGTTATAGAGGTTAATTGTCATTGTAGGCAGAGGGAGATAACTTCTTTGGGGCTGGGTCAGGAGTTGATGCGAGATGTTAAAAGATTGGAGAGGTTTTTAAATGAGATGAATTTGTTAGATGTTCCAATATTTTTAAAGATTCGTCTAAATTATATTCCAATAGATAAACTAATTAAGAATTTAGATGTAGTTAAAGATTATTTTACTGGTTTACATGTTGATTGTTTCTATCCTGGAAGACCTTATGCTGATCTCTCTTCATTAGAAATACTCTCAGATCACTTCAAAGATAAAGTAATAATTGGAAATAATTCGGTTGATTCATTAGAAAAGGCCTTAGAGATGTTAAAATATGCTGATTTTGTATCTGTTGCAAGGGCTGTTTTAAATGGGAAAATTGACTGGATAAAAGAGTTTAACAAGATGTTTTAAGTTTTAGGTTTTATTTTTTGATTTTTGCTGTTTAAGTTTTTTGAATTCAGAAGCTAACGTGTTGAACATTTCTTTGTTATCTAAGTTTTCAAAGATGGTTATTATATCATAGATTATCTTTTTACAGAGGGACTTTGAAAAGTTATCTAAGACATCTTCAATTGGCTTATTTTTATTCTTCAATATATTTTTTGCCTTTTCAAGTTCTTTTTTTCTTATATTTTCAATATACTGCCCAAGTTCTCGCACTGCATTTTCAAATTCCATTCTATCGAGAAGTTCTTTTAGTTGATCTATCTCTTCACTTATGATCATCTCCACTTTTGGAATCTCTTTCAATCTCTTTTTTAAGTTTTCCTCTGCAACTAACTTTAAATCGTCTATTGTAAATAAAAACACATCGGGGAGTTCTCTAATATCGTCAGTTGTGTCTCTCGGATTTGCAATATCAATAATAACTGTTTTTCCTGCATTTTTTAATCGTTCTTTGTTTAGTATTGGATGTGGGGCCCCTGTGGCTGATATAACTATATCTGCATATCTTAATGCTTCTTCCAACTTATCAAATTTTATAGCCATTCCTCCGAGTTCTTTTGCTAATTTTTCGGCTTTTTCATATGTTCTGTTTGCAACTATTATTGCCTTTATATTTTTTTCCTTTAATGCCTTTATCACTAAATTTGCCATTTCTCCAGCCCCAATTAGCAAAACATTTTTTCCGTCGAGACCAAAAACTCTTTCAGCCAATTCTACAGACGCTGATCCAATAGATACTCCTCCCTCGTTTATTTTTGTTTCTAATCTGGCACGCTGTCCTGTATGTATTGCCTTTAAGATGATCTTTTCTAATCTTTTTGATAATTTTCCTTTTTCTTTCGCTTTTAGATATGCATTTTTTAGCTGTCCAAGGATCTGGTCTTCTCCTACGATCATTGATTCTAATCCCGAAGCGACCCTAAAAAGATGTTCTATCGCTTTTTCTCCAGATATTATTTCGAACTTTTCTAAGTTTATTCTCATCTCTTCAATTTTTTTTTCGTCTAATTTTTCAGTATCAAATATCATCTCAACTCTATTGCAGGTTTGTAATAAAATGGCATCATCGAAATTTTCATAAAATTTTTCTTCATCTATCCTGAGCTTTTCTAACTCAGAGACGTTATATTTTTTATAATCTGCTTTTAATATTGTTATCATTATCTCCCTTCTAATAAATATTTTTAATTTTAATATGTCCAACATTTAGGGGAAAATAATCGTAATAATTTGTTTTTAATGACATCTCTTAGAGATTAAATAATTTCCTAACAACAAAGCATCAAAATCTGCTTTTAAAAAGCTATTTATTGCATCCTTTTCAGTGCAAACTATTGGCTCTCCATGCAAATTAAATGAAGTATTTAAAACTACTGGAATATTGATTGAGTCATAAATATATCTTATCATTTCGTAGTATGTTTTGTTTGATTCTTTTTTTAAGGTTTGGGGTCTTGTTGTTTTATCCACATGTATAACTCCTTCGATTTCTTTTATCTTATCCTCTTTAACTCTAAATATTTGAGTCATAAATGGGGAGTATCTTGGATTTATTAAATAATCGTCTAAAAATTCATAGAGTATTGTTGGAGCAAATGGCATAAACCAACTTCTTTTTAGTTTTTTATTAATTTTTTCTTTATTTTCTTTTGTTGGTAGAGATATGATGCTTCTATTTCCCAGAGCTCTTGGACCAAATTCCATTTTTCCTCTTGATAGGCAAACGATTTTATTATCTAAGATCAAGCTTCCAATTACTTCAGGAATGTCCTTTTCTTCAACGAAATCTATCTTATAATTTTTATAATTTTTAAGTTTATTTTTTAATGCCTCTAAATTTTTTTCTACTTTTTCATTCTCTATCTCATATCCAAAGTATGTATTTTTAATATTTATTTTATCTATCCTTTTATCTGCCAAACTTGCCCCTAAGCAAAGGCCTTCATCTCCCATAAAAGGTGGAACAAATAAATTATATCTCTCAGCTATCTTTGAGTTTAATTTAACGTTTTGAGCTACTCCTCCAACAAATACAACATTTTCTAAGTTATATTCTTTGGATAGGTTATCAATTGCCTTTAAAACAACATCCTCCAAAGTTCTCTGAGCAAATTTTGATATTCTAACCTTATCTTCAAAAGAAATATCTTTTTTATTCCCAAGTATATATCTTTTTAATGTTTTGGTAGCTTCTCTTCCTACAACACCCAAATAGTTCTTAAATGATTTCAACTCTTTTATATAATCGATTACTGTTAAATTTATATCATCCTCTCCTTCGTAAGAAGATAACGACATAACTTTGCCTTCATCTTCCATTGGTTTAAAACCCAAGAGTTCAGTTATTGATGCATAAAAATCCCCAACAGAGTCGATTAAATCACTTTGGGCTATAATTTCCAAGTTATTTTTATTTGCTACGGATGCCAAAAAAGATAATCCATCCCCTCCTCCATCTATTGAGATAACCAACGCCTCTTTAAAATTAGAGAGTTTAAATAAATATGAATGGGAGATATGATGATAAACATAGAGAAATTTTTTATTTATTCTGTTTTGGAGGTTTTTTAAGTTTTTTATTCTTTTTCCTTTTCTAAAAACACCTCCAATAGAAACATAATTAATATTCTCGTTGATGTTAATATTATTTAAAATATAATCTACTGATTTTTCTGGAAAACCCCTCTGATTTTTCTTTCTTGTAAATCTCTCTTCACTCATTGCAAATAAGATTTTATCTTTATCTATAAGGGAAGAACTTGCATTGTGCCCATCACAAATTCCCAAGATCATGTAAAACACCAAAAATTAATCAATTAATGATTTTCCATACTCTTTATATAGCTCTTTTATCAATAAAATTTCTGGATGATTGTTATCTATATCTATTAAATCCTCAAAATAATTTATTAAAGTTTCCAAAGATTCAAATAAATTTTCATTATTATTACACGCAATACAAAGATAATCACATAAGCCAATAATTCCCACTCTCCAAGGAAAAACAGCCCCTCTCGATTTTTTGCTAATACCTCTTCTTACTTTAAATTTTTCTAAAATAGTATTGCAACATTTATAATCAAAAGTTGTAAAATAATCTGCATTAATTAATATTGCTAATAGATATGACCTAAACTCCCCAACGTTATTATCTCTACCTGAAAATTTAAATAATTCTTTATTTTTTTCATAGATATTTTTTAACTCGTTATAAATTAGATTATTTTTAGATATTAAATCTAAAATCTCCATTTCTTTATTGAGAGATGCTATTTCAAAAAATTTATTTTCAATTAGTTCATTAAGAAATTCTAAAAAACTGCTTATGCCAAATCTGAACATTAAAGAGTCATTGATGATTTCATCTTTATTATTTAAATGTTTCTTCATTTCTTTTTCGAAAGTTTCTTCTTCGATAAAATATTTAACACTAATTAAATTTCCCTTGTCCCTATCACAAGCAATTAATATTAATATCGGACATAATACACCCGTATCTAAGACAAATTTTAATTCTTTCTTATCCAAAAAATCACCTTATTTTATAAATATTTTTTCTGCTTCTTTTTCGTCTATCTCTCCTTCTGCCAATTTTATTGCTGTTTCAATTTTTTTATTTTTCATTTCTAATTTAATTAACCCATTAACAAAAATCTCATGTATAATATCTTTTAATTTTACTTTATTTTTTCTATGTTCTGGATTCCTAAGCTTTAAATTCGTTAAAATTATGTCAATTGCTTTATCTTTAACTTTTTCTCTTAAATCTTCGGGATATTTATCGAATATATATCCTATCTTGTAGTTATTAAGATACTCTTCAACGTTCTTTTTAGTATAGGCCAATTGTGGATTTTTATATTCTAATTCTTCAAATATGGTTATTGTATCGTTATATTCAGACGTTGTTTTAATATTTATTTCAATTTTATTATATGTTTTATTTTCACATAATAACTTCATACTGCCACCTTTATTTAATTTCTAATTTTTCTTTAATCTTTTCAATATCTTCTTTGATACCTTCAAATTTTAAAATATGGGGTTCTCCTTTCTCATTTATTGTTATTATTTTAATTGTGTATGATTTCAAACTGATTCCGTCCTTCTCTTTTATTGTCTCAATAACCTCAATGTCGTCAAATATCGGATTTATCTGAGTTAATATTAATAAATGTCTTTTTCTTAGTTCTTCAGAATATAACTTTTTAATAACATATTTCTCCATGTCATTTTCAGGGTCTTTATTATCTATAATTTTTTTACTAAGGATTTCTAATATTTCCTTACCTATTTTTTCCATGTCTTCTTTTGGTATCTGGAATTTTGTTATTTCCTCTTCAATATCTTTGTGGGTAATCATTCCAATTCCGTTTTTACCAACCTTTATTTTAAATTTATCAGTATCTTTGTATTTTGCCAAAGTGTCAACAATTTTTTTAAACTTTTGTTCATCCATAGTATCACCGATAAGTGTCTGAATTCATAGTTGCATGGTTTAGATCATATACTTAGCATATGTGTGGTGTTATTATAAGTGTTATTTGAGTTTTTAGAGATTAAATTTTTATTTTTTAATTATTTTTTATAAGGGATAGGATATATTTATTATGATACTTACAATCTTGTTTCTGGTGATGAGGATGGATCTTTTTAATTTTTATCTTTATGGTTTTGTATCTCTTTTTATCACAATAGATCCGATTGGTTTAATTCCGATAGTTCATTCCCTAATTTATCCATATCCAGAAGAACAGAGATTTAAGATCATTAAAAAGGCCATAATCTCCTCTACGATAGTGTTGTTGTTATTTGCGATATTTGGAAATTATATATTTGGTTATTTTGGAATAACGATAGATGCGTTTAGGGTTGCAGGGGGGCTGTTGCTTTTTAAAATATCTTGGGACATGCTTCATGCAGAAATTCCAAAAACAAAACATAAACCTGACGAGAAATTGGATGTTGGAGATATAGACAGTGTTGTTTACGTTCCATTGGCAGTTCCATTGATCTCTGGACCTGGAGCAATAACTACAACCATGATCTTGGTTAGCAAAGCCCATACTCTCTTAGAAAAGATGATTGTTGTATTTTCTATATTATCTGCAATGTTTGTTTCTGCAATAATCCTTTCCCTCTCTGATTTTATAATTAGGAGGGTGAATATTTATGGAATTAATGCTTTTGTTAGAATAATGGGGCTTTTATTGGCAGCTATTTCTGTTCAAATAATATTCACGGGAATCTTTGGATTTTTTAAATTATTTAAGTGATTTTAACTTTCTTTTTAGTTCTTTCATTTTTGGAGGCAGGTTTTTCCATCTCCAGAATCCTCTTAAAATTTCATCTTCATCATATCCATATCTCTTTAAAGTTTCAACCCATCGATTAAATAATTCAGGATAAAGTTCTTTAACTCTTAAAAACTCAGAATTTAAGGCAGATGGGCACATATAGCATCCAATCCTTTCAAAACCTTTTTCATATAGTGGGTTGTATTCGATCTCATTGAGATATATCCAACTCCACACATCAGTGCCTTTCCAGTCGAGTATTGGGAATATGTTTGTTTGATTTGGAATAAATCTGCTTTTTCTTTCATAAGATAATTTTTCTCTTGCAAAGCTTTCGAATTTTCGAGATCCGTCTATTGTATAAACTTCTCTATATTTTTCTAAATAGTTTTTTAGAGGATTCAATTTGCAAACACTATTGCACCACCTATTCTCCTTAGTTGGGATTCCGTTTTCTTCTAATGCCTTCCAAAAATCCTTACTTTTTAAAATTGTTAAATTTAATCCGTATTTTTTAGCAAATTTTTTTACAAATTTAGTTGTTTCTTTAAATTCCAAGCCAGTATCTACAAATATAACTTCCAAATCATCTATAATTTCATTTGCAAGTAATGTGGAAACTGAGGAATCTTTTCCACCGCTAAATGATGCGTTTATTGTAATGTTTTTCTCTTTGCATTTTTCGTTGTATTTTTTTATTATGGAAGTTGATGTTTTTTCCAATTTTTTAATTCTTTCTTTATTCTTTCTTAGGTATTCATCAATTTTCTCAAATTTAATATCGTCTTTTAATGTTAGGTCTTTTATCTTTATTGAGTTTCCTTTTTTAATTGCAACACCTACGTAGTTTCCTATTTCAACCCCCACATATTCGTTTTCTTTAAGATCTTTTATCTCTTCTACATTTTCAATTAAATTTAAAGGGACTTTTTTTCCTTTTAATCTCTTTTTTGTTGGCTTTATTTGAATTTTAGGAGGTTCAATTAAATAGTAAGATGCATAAGGATGGAATTTCCAATCCAAGTTTAATAAATCAAATTCAAGTATCCCCAAACATTTTCCATCTAAGAAGACCTTTTTTCTGTAATCAAGCCCACCGATCTTTTTTAAGATTATAGCCAAATCATATGGAAGGTTTTTATTAAGTAGTTTGTTTAACACTTCTATTTCAAATTTTGATGCAAATTTGTCATCCATTGTATCCCATCCTTTTTATTAAGTTATTTATGGTTTTTTATAAACGTGAATATGCCGTATCAATTTTTTATGAATATAAACTTTATATATGCCTTTTAATTCCATATCTAAATCCACTTTTTTAGGATAGGCAAAAACGAAATAACCGCCTTTTTTAATAAAATTAGGTAATATTTTTAGAATTTCTTCAATCTCTCCCTTCTTTGCAGTTGAGATTCCATACGGAGGGTCTGTTATTATCGCATCAACGTTCTCTATTCCAACGTTTTTTAAAAGTTTATCAACGTGTTTGGCATCTAATCTTTCAATTTTAATTATTTTATCTAACAGGTTGTATTCTTCTAAGTTTATCTTTGTTCCAGATGCCATTCTCCAGTCAATATCACATCCGATTAATTTAGCTCCAATTAACCCTGCTTCAATTAAAAATCCTCCTGTTCCACAGAAGGGATCCAAAATGACGTCATTTTCTTTAACTCTTGCCAAATTTACCATTGCCCTTGCTAATTTTGGGAGCATACAACCGGGATGAAAATATTTTCTTAGATGTGGCCTATTTTTTTGGAAGTATTCTCTATCTCTTTTTGCCAGTATAGTTGAAACAAAAAATCTATCTTTTAAAATAACAACTCTAATTAAAACATCTGGATTCTCTAAATTTACCTTTGCGTTGGTTTTTGTTTTTATAATTCCTCCAATTTCTCTTTCAATTTTTAAGGAATTAAGTTTTTTTGTAAATTCATCCTTGTGGAGTTTTAAGACCCTAACTGCAAATGATTTTGAACTATTAAGATCTTCAGAAGGTATTTCTACATTTTCCTCAAAGATTGATATAAACTTATCAATCAATTTATTTTCATCTTCATATTCTTTTTCACTGAATTTGAATTCAAAGACAATTTTATGCCCTTCATCTATATAGCCCCCCCTACTCACGATTTTTTTAGAGGGAGTGTTTTCAGTTATTGCATATCTTCCAACCTTCTCAATTTTTCCTTTATAGTTATAGATCTCTAAGAGTGCTTTGAGTTCTTCGATTGGAATTTCTTCGTGTTCTCCACTTAACACATAACCTCTTCTCATCCTACTCTACCTCCAAATTCCTGCTTATATTTCATTTATTCCTTTCTTTTATTATCTCTTTTATTATCTTTTTTCTTTTTTTCTGATGTTTTATTTTTTATTTTAACTTAGATAGGTATTTAGAAATTGCCTTTAATGTTAAAATTCCAATTAAAAATGAAAAAATACCTGCTGTAAAGTCCCCGATAACCAATCCTAAGTATACTCCAAATATACCAAGTGAGTAAATAACTGCAAAAATGTAAGAGTATGAGGGATGGCAAATTATACATCTTATTAGAGCGATTATTAGAGATCTTTCTCCTTTTCCAATCCCTTGAAATAAAGATGAGGTTGTTAATATTAGTGGAGTGAAGAGAAGATAAAATGGAACGATTCTTAACGCTTTAACGAGATCTTCATACATACTTATTGAAGTTTTAGAATATGTGAATAAATAAGCCAATATAGGAGCAAATGCTATTATACTTGCAACTATAATTACCTCTATCAAAAAACCAATTTTTAGTGCGTAGAAATACGCTGTTTTTAGTTTTTCATAGTTTCTTGCCCCATAACTTGCTCCAATTACAGATATTGCCCCACTTGCCAATCCCAGCATTGGAACAAACCCGATCTCTGTAATTCTTAAAGATGCAGTATATACTGCCAAATTTTCGCTATTTCCTACGATCATTATTATATAATTCATTATAAAAAATGAGATTGCCACAGTGATTTCCATAAGTGCAGTGGGAAGAGATACTCTAAGTAAGTCAAACACCACTTCAAAGTTAAATTTAAACTTAGAAAAGTCGATTCTAACATAACTCTCTTTTTTTATAAAAAGATAATAGATCAATATTAAAGTAGATAAAAATATGGATGTTAGTGTGGCATAACTTGCACCGGCAATGTTGAGATGCAAGATATAGATAAAGAGAGGATCTAATACAATATTTGTTAAAGTTCCGATGGCACTTGCTATCATCACGATCTTTGTATTTCCCTCTCCTCTAAGAACTCCACATAACACCTCGTAGGTTGTAAATAACCAAACACCTAAAACTAACACCCTTAAATATTCGATAGCTAAGATTTTACATATTCCATAAACACCCATCAAGTCCAATATTCTAAATATATTCGGATAAATGGATATTAAGTATAATCCTCCAAAGATCAGGGCTAAGATTATGGCATGGTTTGCCACATTAATCGCTCCTTCTTTATCCTTTGCACCAATTTTACGGGCAATTCCAGAACTTGCCCCAACACCCAAACCCCAGCTAACTGCATATATGCTTATTATGATGGGAAAACTTGCTCCGATAGCGGCTAATGCATTCGCTCCAAGCCCTGAGACCCATATGCTATCTACAAAACTATAAATCGATTCCAAAAACATTGCAAAAATAATCGGCTTTGATACTTTAATAATTGCCTTCTTTGGATTTTCTAAGAGCAGTGTTTCAACGTTTTTCATTCAATACCACCACAAAAATAAAAAATAAAGAAGATATTGTAATAATGCAGCTACCACAATACAAAAAATTAGATTTTAAAAGAGATCCATGAAAGAAGAGTTCTATGAAAGTTTAGAAATTATATAAATTTTATAAAATCATAACTTCTGAAAAGTTCTGTATTTCATAATTGCATTTTTTTTAGCCAAAATTTTCTATTTATCTTTTTATAATCCCCTACCTTTCCAACTACCCTCATCTTGCTTCTTTTTCATATTATCTTAGAGATAAAACATTTTAGGCATAAAATTACAAAAAGAGGTTAAAAAGAGAATGGGGGTTTTATTTTAATAAGAGATTATTCTTCTAACAAAACATCTTTTGCTACTTCAACTCCACTCTCTTTAACTTCAAAGCCAAGTTCTTTTAATGCCAATTCTACACAGGCAAGTGTTGCTAAAACCTCTTTCTCTCCACAGATACCCATATGTCCAATTCTAAATATCTTTCCAGCTAAGTGTTTCTGTCCACCTGCAACAACTATATTATATTTGTTGCTTAATATGCCTCTAAATTTGCTGTCTTCGATTCCTTCCGGATATTTTGCTGATGTTACTGTTACTGACCTTGCTCTCTCCTTAGCAAACAACTCTATGCCCATCGCTTCTAACGCCGCTCTTGTTGCTTTTGCTAATCTTTCATGCCTTTTGACTCTATTTTCAATTCCCTCTTCTAAAACCAAGTCCAATGCAACATTCATTGCATAGGTTAGATTAACTGATGGTGTGTATGGAGTTTGCCTCTTCTCTTCATAGTATTTTTTGTATGCTAACAGATCCAGATAGAAACCAACTTTGTCGTCATTCTTTTTAATAACTTCCCATGCCTTTTCACTAACTGTTATAGCCGATAATCCTGGTGGAGCTGCTAAACATTTCTGAGAGCCGGTAACACAAATATCGATATTGAATTTATCAACATTTACATAATCCCCTCCAAGTGATGAGACAGTATCGACTATGTATAGAGCGTTATAATCTTTAACAACTTCTCCAATCTCTTTTATTGGATTCCTTGCTCCTGTTGATGTTTCATTATGAACAACTGTAACTGCTTTAATATCATCATGTTTGTCTAATATTTCCTTAACTGCCTCTGGATCTGCCATATCTCCCCATTCAATATTTAATTTAACTGCTTCTCCTTTGTATGCATTAACAATATTTGCAAATCTCTCTCCAAAGTTTCCTGTAATAATGTTTAGGACTTTATCTCCTCTTTTTATGATATTTGAGATTGCCATATCCATTGCTGCCGTTCCTGATCCTGTGATCAAGAATGTGTCATTCTCTGTCATAAAGACCTTTTTTAGCTTTTCAACTGTATCTTCCAACAAACTGCTGTAATCTTTTGTTCTATGACCGATAACTGGCATTGCCATTGCATTCAAAACCTCTGGTGGAACCATTGTTGGCCCAGGAATCATTAACAATCTTTTAACCGCATCTAACTTCATAATTTCCCTCCATTTTTGATAAGATTTAGGTTATTGATTATTAAAATGATTATTAAAGTTATTTATTTTCTACTTATTTACTTCCTACTTTTTAAATACTCTTCCCAGTTCTTCAAAAACCATAGGAGGAAACCTCCTATTGGGATACCGCGGATGCACTACCTCGCTGACGCTCGGCAGTGCCTCTTATTTCCTACTTTTTAAATACTCTTCCCAGTCCTTTAAGAACCTCTCTAAGCCGATGTCTGTTAATGGATGATTGAAGAGTTTATCCATAACTGCTGGTGGTAGTGTAGCAATATCTGCTCCTATTTTAGCTGCTTCTAAAACGTGCCATGGGTGTCTTACTGAGGCAACGATAACCTCTGTTTTAATATTATAATTTTTATATATCTTTACCACATCTTCAACCAATTTCATTCCAACATGCCCAATGTCATCCAATCTTCCTACAAAAGGAGAGACATAGGTAGCTCCTGCCTTAGCAGCTAATAGGGCTTGTAATGGGGAGAAAACTAACGTTACGTTTGTTTTTATTCCTTCTGATGATAGTATTTTAACTGCTTTCATTCCGTCTTTTGTCATTGGTATCTTTATAACTATGTTGTCCGCTATTTTAGATAAGTCCCTTGCTTCTTTAACCATTCCTTCCGCATCTGTTGATATAACCTCAGCACTCACTGGGCCTTCAACAATCTGGCAGATCTCTTTCACAACTTCATAGAAATCCCTTCCTTCTTTTGCTACTAATGTAGGATTTGTTGTAACTCCATCTACTAATCCAAGTTCAGCGTATTTTTTAATATCTTCAACATTTGCAGTATCTAAGAAGAATTTCATCTTATCCCTCCAAGTAGTTTTTCATGTTTTTGATGATGTTATATTATTTAATGGGGTTAAAAAGTTATCTCTCACTATAAATTCATATATTTAATTTCATGTTAAATGAGTGGTAAATTTTATTAGTTTTAAAGATCAACATCAAGAACACATTAATTATCATCTCATTTATATTATTAAAATAACTCCAACTTTAAATTTGCAGTTATGGTGATGAATGTGATAACTTTTAATGAGCAAGATTTTAGATGTAAATATGAATTTAAAATAAAGAACTTTATTAAGGAAGAACTCTCCAACAACTTGATAAAAAACGAAATTTTCGAATTTGATATTGGAAAGTTTTTAATGCAATTTCCAGATGCGTGTGAAGTTAATGATATAATAGTGGAGAGACCGAAGGATGTAGAGGAAGTTATATTGGATATATTTAAAAAAGCATATATCGAATTGTTTGGAGAAGATAAAGAATTAGAAAAAATACAAATTGCATTTAAAAATCCAAAAGGTTGCGATAAATTAATTGATGAAATTTCAGCAGAGGATATAAATAGATTGGTAAAATTTGAAGGAGTTATAGTTAAAGCGGGAAAGGTTTGTGCTTTATTAAAGAGAGCATGTTTTGTGTGTCCAAGATGTGGGAATATTAGATACAAAACAATACACAACTATTTTGAAATTCCGAAGGTAGTGTGTAATAATGGAGATTGTAGGGAAGAGATGGTTATTGACTTAGAGGAGTCATCATACATAAATATACAAGAGTTAGAGATACAACAACCAATCGACTTAATGAAGAATCCAGACGATCCTCCAAGAAATATAAAAGTTTTTTTAGAAAATAGTTCTGGAATATACTCTGGAAGAGTTGATGTAGTTGGAACAGTTTTAAAAAAGAGAACAAAACCAAAATTACCTGTTTTTGAAATTTTTGTTAAGAGCAACTATGTTAAAATTTCTGAAAGTTATCAAAAAATAGAAGTTAGGGATATATTAGGCAATGAGGAGATCATTGAAACTTTAAACGAACTTGGAAAGAAAAAAAATGTAATAGATTTGCTTTCTGATTATCTAATCTCACAAATAAAGGGATATGAATTAGTAAAAAAGGCCATATTTTTGCAACAAATAAAAGGGGCTTATAAATTTCTTCCAGATGGAACCCCTTTAAGAAGAGATAGCCATATCTTGTTAATAACAGATCCGGGAATTGGTAAATCAACCATGCTTAGAAGAATAGCGAGATTATTCCCTCAAAATGCCTATGCATCAGTAACTACTGCAACAGGAGGAGGATTAACTGCTAACGTTATTAGGGAAGCTACCGAAATCGGAGATGGATGGGTAGTTAAGCCGGGTGTCTTTGTTAGAGCTAATGAAGGAACTGCATGTATTGATGAGTTAACGGTAGATAAAAATGTTATGAAATACATATTAGAGGCGATGGAGAGCCAAACCATACACGTAAATAAAGGAGGAATAAATGTAAAGTTGCCAGCGAGATGTGCTGTATTGGCAGCTTGCAACCCTAAAAGAGGAAGATTCGATAGAAATTTAACTGTTATTGAGCAAATAGATATTCCTGCTCCACTTTTAAGTAGATTTGATTTAATATTTCCACTTATGGATAGACCAAATAGAAAGAGCGATGAAGAGATAGCAGAGCATATACTAAACACCCACATCGAAACAGCAACAAAAGATTATAATATGTTAGGATCTATAAATATAGACGGAATAGAGGTAGATGAAACCCTTTTAAAATATTATATAATTTATGCAAGAAGTTGTGCCTATATTGAAGAAAATCAGGATATTTACTTAGGAGAGTTTGATGAGAAGAGGTTAATAATGCCACATCTGACTGAAAAGGCAAAGAACATTATAAAAAAATATTACTTAGAAATGAGAAAATTAGGAGAAGGAGATAATCCAATCCCTATAACTGCAAGACAGTTAGAAGCAGTTATAAGAATCGCTGAAATGCACGCAAAAGCCCGACTTTCTGATAAAGTTGAGGAAATCGATGCTGAAACAGCAATTGGTATAATCGATGAGTGTTTGAAACAAATTGCCTACGATCCAGAGACGGGAACATTGGACTTAGATAAAATAGCTGGAACTCCAAAATCAAGAAGAGATAAAATGGACGCTGTTTTAAATATAATAAAAGAAATAACTGCTTTAAGGGAGGATAATTTAGCTCCAGAAGAGGAGATAAAAGAAAGGGCAGAATCATATGGCCTATCAGAAAAAGATGTTAATGATGCACTGAACTATTTAAAAAAAGCAGGGGATATATTCAACCCAAGGCATGGATTTTGGGGGTTGTTATAAATGTTTAAGGGATAACTATGAAAAAAAAGATTTTAGAGAAAAAATTAAAAAAGATCGCTTACGAAAGGATAGATATATTAATGAATTTGGCCGAAGAAGAAGCAAAAAAAGGAAACTGGGAGAGGGCAAAAAGATATGTGTTTTTAGCAAGGAAAATTGCTATGAAAATGAGAATAAAATTTCCCAAGAAATGGAAGAGGAGGATATGTAAAAAATGCGGAACCCTTTTAATATATGGGAAGAACGCAAGAGTTAGAGTTAGAAGCAAAACATACCCTCATGTTGTTATAACATGCTTAAACTGTGGAGCAATTTATAGAATTCCAATGATCAGGGAGAAAAAAGAAATAAATAAAAATAAGGTGGAAAAATGTGTGGAAAAGTTATCTTAGTAGGAGCAGGTCCAGGAGATCCTGAATTAATAACAGTAAAAGGATTAAACGCCATTAAAAAGGCGGATGTTATAGTTTATGATAATTTAATATCGAAAGATCTCTTAGATTATGCAAAAGATAATGTGGAGTTAATATACGTTGGAAAGAGGAAAGGAATGCACTCTTTTAAGCAGGAAGAGATAAATAAAATATTAGTTGAGAAGGCAAAAGAGAGAAAATTAGTTGTTAGGTTAAAAGGAGGAGATCCCTTTGTTTTTGGAAGAGGAGGAGAGGAGATCTTAGAATTAAAAAAACATAATATACCCTACGAGATAATTCCGGGTATAACTTCTGCAATAGCAGTTCCGGAAGTTGCAGAGATTCCAATAACTCATAGGAAAGTTGCTACCTCGTTTACTGTTGTTACTGGACACGAGGCAGAAGATAAAGAAAAAAAACAAGTTAATTTAAGTGAACTAAATGCAGACACCATAGTTATTTTAATGGGAATCACAAACTTGGAAAAATTAGTCAATGATCTATTAAAAAATCCAAAAAGAAATGAAAATACACCAGTGGCTATAATACTTGAAGGCACAACCGAAAACCAGAAAGTTATAAAAGGAACTCTTGGAAATATTGTGGATAAAGCTAAGAAGGAAGGAATTAAACCACCGGGAGTTATTGTAGTGGGAGATGTTGTGAATGTGTTAAATTAAAAATTAAAAATTAAAAAAGCGAATATTAAAGGGATCTGTATGAGGCATTTAATATCCATGAGGGATATGGGAAAAGAAGAGATTTTGGAGATTCTTGAAGAGGCAAGAAAGATGGAAGATCTTTTAAATACAAAAAAACCTTTAAAACTATTAGAAGGAAAAATACTGGCAACTATTTTTTACGAACCATCTACAAGAACCCGGTTAAGTTTTGAAACTGCAATGAAGAGGTTGGGTGGAGAAGTAATCACAATGACTGATCTGAAGAGCTCTTCCGTAGTAAAAGGAGAGAGTTTAATAGATACAATTAGGGTAATTAGTGGATATGCAGACATTATCGTTTTGAGACATCCAAATGAAGGAGCTTCAAGATTAGCAAGCGAATATTCCCAAGTTCCAATCATAAACGCAGGAGATGGGAGCAACCAACACCCTACTCAAACACTTTTAGACCTTTACACAATATTAAGAGAGATCGGGAAAATAGATGGCATAAAAATTGCCTTTGTTGGGGACTTAAAGTATGGAAGGACAGTTCATTCTTTGGTCTATGCTCTCTCGCTCTTTGATAATGTGGAGATGTATTTCGTTTCTCCAAAGGAATTAAAAATGCCAAAAGATATAATTGATGATTTAAAGTCAAAAAATATAACCTTCTATGAGATAGAAGATTTAAAAGATATTGGAGATGATGTAGATGTATTATACATCACAAGAATACAAAAGGAGAGATTTCCAGACCCTAACGAGTATGAGAAAGTTAAAGGATGCTATAAAATAAAAAAGGACTATGTAATTGGAAAAAAATTTATAATAATGCATCCACTACCGAGAGTTGATGAAATTGACTATGATGTTGATAACCTACCACAAGCAAAGTATTTTAAACAAAGTTTTTATGGAATTCCTGTAAGAATGGCAATTTTAAAAAAGTTAATAGACGAAAATCAGCATGATAATGGAGGATAAAATCATGAACTCAAAATATGTGGATGCACACTGCCACGTGGAAGATAAGGCCTTTAACAAAAACAGAGATGAAATTATAGAGCGATCTAAAAAACAAAATGTGGAGATAATAACAAGCGGGGCAAGTTTAGGAGGATGTTTAAGAGCATTAGATTTGAAAGACAAGTACAATATTTACATAACACTCGGGTATCATCCTTCAAAAGTTAGGGCTGATGATAAAGTAGTTAATAAAGTATACAACATAATAAAAGCTAACAAAAACAAGATACTGGGTGTAGGAGAAATAGGGATGGACATAAAAGATGAAAACTACGAAAGACAGGAAAAAATTTTTAAAAAATTTTTATCCTTAGCGGAGGAGATAAATAAACCAATAGTGGTTCACGCCAGAGGATTTGAAAAAAAGATCTTTGAGATAACGAAAAATAGAGTTGATGTGATGTTTCACTGCTATGGAGGAGATGTTGATCTGGCTAAGGAAATAGGGAAAGAAGGGCATCTCATCTCGATATCAACTCTCGTATGCTTTTCCGAACATCATAAAGAGATTGTAAAAAGATTGGACTTAGAGTTTTTAACAACTGAAACAGATAGTCCATATTTATCTCCGATTAAAGGGGCTAAAAACGAACCTGCAAATGTTAAACTTGTAGTAAAAGAGATCGCTAAAATAAAGGAGGAAGAAGAGGAAGAAGTTAAAAAAACCATCTATAAAAACACATGTAAATTTTTTGGAACAAGAATTTAAAAGGGAGATAAATAATAGATAAATAAAAAAAGATAGGAAAATTTTGGAGAGGATTATTCCTCCTCCCCAAACGTTTTATAGAAGTCCCCATACTCAACTTGGTGATCCTTACTCATAAGCTTGTCAACAGATTTCTTCATTATCATTGCATAAATATCTATTAAATCCTTATACTTGACCTCAGGAAGTCCAGTATATACAAACAACGCTCTTTTAACCTCACTACTTTTCATTGCGTTTTCCACTAAGTAGATTGATAACGCTTCTGTTAACGGTTCAATTGGAGGATACCCCATTCCAAGAGGAACTCTCTTTTTGTAAAACCTCTTACCATACTTCAATCCAATAACCTGTGAAAATCTAAAATGCATAATCTCATCAGAAATTTTATCCATTCGTTTGAATATGTTTAGCCACCATTTTACATCTGCTTTTTCACTTGCCTCATCCAAATTATCGTTTTCATAAACTCCTAATTCATTTAAAAATATGTTCTCCAATTGCAGGGAAGGGATTATTTTTATTCCCTCTTCTTTTCCTGCTTTTACAAGTTCTTCAAGTTCATCAAGAGTTCCGAACTCTCCGATGTTGGTTGATGGCTCAGGAGAGTAGATCATATCTCCATTTACCTCAGCAAACTTTTTTAAGATCTCCAAGTGTCGATTTAGATCATCTCCCACCCTCTTTCCAAGGTGGTAGTTGTATATCTCAGCCCCACAAAGAGTGGCCTTTTCAATTGCTGAAAGGTGTGCTTTAACTCCTCTCTCAGAGGATAAGCTATAATATGGTCCATGAGCTAAAATACACGTAAAATACTCTTTACCCAAGTTTCTATAACTTTCATAGTAGCCAGCAGATAATCTTCTCGAAAGCACAGCAGGAGGGATCTCCGTTATTCTTGTTCCAAGAAGTGCTGCCTGCTTTAATGTAGATAATGCATTGTAAGTTCCCCACTCAAAAAGTATCATCAGTATCACCCAAAATGATTTTTATAATTTTAATTTACTTTTATAATTTAATTTTTAGTTTTAAATTAATGATTAGTGGCTGATAATTTAAGATCATTAATATCTCTCAACCCTCAAAAATTAACACAACTTTAATATCAATCAAATTAAATAACCTCAATAAATAATTTGTAAGCAGGAGTTATATAAAGTTTATTAAATAATTTAAAAAATGCATTTCTATCAGGTAATCTTATATAATCTTATATTGTAATCTTGTGTGCTATTTATGAGATAAAGTAGGTGAAAGGAATGCTAATCAAAAAAATAAGAGAACTAACAGAAGAAGAAGAAAAAAAGATCATATGCAGAAATAAATCAGATCTTGAAGATATAATGCAGATTGTCTCAAAAATATTAAACGACGTTAAAAAAAATGGAGATAGGGCAGTAAAACACTATACTAAGAAGTTTGATGGCGTTGAATTGGAAGAGCTGAGGGTGAGTAGGGAGGAGATTGAAGAGGCATATGACCTTGTTGACTATAAGGTTATTGAGGCAATAGAAAAAGCAAAAGAGAATATAATTTATTTTCACAAAAAACAAATGGAGCAAATAAATGATTTGGAAGTTAAAAAAGATGGAATTATACTGGGACAAACAGTTAGAGCAATAGAAAATGTAGGATGCTACGTTCCAGGTGGAAGAGCATTCTACCCCTCAACTGTATTGATGACCACAATACCTGCAAAAGTAGCAGGATGTAAACACATTGTTATAACCTCTCCACCCACAAAAGAGGGCAAAGGGAACCCAGCCACATTAATAGCAGGAGATATTGTAGGAGTTGATGAAATATTCAAAGTTGGAGGAGTTCAAGCAATTGGAGCATTGGCCTATGGGACAGAAACAATTCCAAAAGTAGATATAATCGTAGGGCCCGGAAACATCTATGTTACAGTAGCTAAAAAGTTAGTTTATGGAGAAGTAGCAATTGACTTTTTAGCTGGACCTTCAGAGGTTTTAATCATTGCTGATGAGACAGCCAATGCAGAGTTCGTTGCACTGGACTTTATCGCACAGGCAGAACACGATCCTAACGCTTCCTGTATAATAACAACAACATCGGAAGATAAAGCATTAGAAATAAAAGAAAAAATCTTGGAAGAGTTAAATAGGGCCGAAAGAAAGGAAATAATTAACAATGCATTAAAAAACTCTGCAATCCTTATCGGAAGTTTGGAAGAGTGTATAAACTTCTCTAACAAATACGCTCCAGAACACCTCGAGATATTGACTAAAAACCCAGAAGATATTTTAAAGAAGATAGATCATGCAGGAAGCGTATTTTTAGGAGAATATAGTCCCGTTCCAGTTGGGGACTATGCCTCTGGAACAAACCACGTTTTGCCAACTTCCCAATTTGCAAGAATGAGTTCTGGATTGAATGTAGAGACGTTTTTAAAGAAAATAACTTATCAAAAATTGGATAAAGAAAGTTTAAAACAGATTTCTGATATTGTTATTACATTGGCAGAGGCAGAAGGATTATTTGGACATGCAGAAGCAGTTAGAAGAAGAATACTTAAAAAATAGTGAATATTACAAAGGATATGTATTGCAGATGTTAATTATACTAAAAAATTTATTTTAAATGTTGGAAGAGAGGATTTATCTAAAAAAGAAGATAAAGAACTTATTGAGGATTTAATTAATGTGTGTTATGAAGTTATTGAAGAGATTAAAAATACCGATGGTGTAAAAACTAAGGAAGGAGAGACACCAAAAAGAGTTAATGAAGTTGGGAATTATATTGAGCATTATGTTAAAGATGTTTTGGGCAAATATGGATATGCGATTACTCCAAAAACTAAAAAAGGTAAGCAAAAATCTACTGGCTATCCTGATATAGAGTTTTGGTATAAAGGAAAGAAAGAAGGAGAAGGAAGAGTTGTTTATATTGAGATTAAAACCTTTAATGAGAAAAATATCAACTCATCCCATAGAACCTTTTATGCATCTCCTTCAAAAGATGAAGAAGGGATAAAAATAAGGTTTGATGCTCCTCATTTATGCTTATCATTTAAGATTGAAAAATTGGATAATGAGTATTATGCCACCGGCTTTAAAATAGTTGATTTGTCTAAATTAAAAGGAGGGATTAAAAGAGAGTTTAACGCCTCTAATAGAGAGTTGTATAAAAAGGATTTAGTTATTTATGAGGAGAATTTGGATTTTATTAAATAAACGCATCAAGAGTTATTATATTTTTATTTTCTTTTACATTATCAAATTTTCTATCTGTTTTTAAAAGTTCTTTTTTTATTCTCTCCTCTGCAACTCTGCAATAGTATTCATCAATCTCAAAGCCAATATAATTAACTCCCAATCTAATGCATGCAACTGCCGTGCTTCCAATTCCAATAAATGGGTCTAAAACAAGATTTGTCTTTTTAATGCCATGTAATTTAATGCACATCTCTGGAAGTTTTGGAGGGAATGTTGCCGGATGTGGTCTCTCTTTCTCTTTTGATTGAATTGTTTCATAAGGGATAAACCAAGTGTTCCCTCTATCTCTTAAATCTCCTTTTCTATTAAATCTCTTTATATTGCTTTTATCTTGATAAGGGACACCAATTGCTAATTTATCCAACTTAACATTTCCATTTTTTGTGAAATGGAAAATATATTCATGCATTATACTTAAAAATCTATCACTGTTTATTGGTTTGTAATGTCCCACAGCAATATCTCCGATAATATTTGGATAATCTCCCACATCTTCTTTTTGTATTGCGATTGATTTTATCCAATGAATCGTGTTTTGTAATTTAAAATGTTTTCTTATAACATTGGCAACATCAAAGGCGATCCATGGGTCTTTTGCAGTATAACCAACATTTATAAAAAATGAGCCATCATCTTTTAACACTCTCTTTATCTCCCCAACAACTTCTTCAATCCAATTTAAATAATCCTCTCTGCTTAAATTATCAGAATATTTATTGTATCTTATACCAATGTTATAGGGTGGAGAGGTAATAACAACATCAATTGATTTATCTTTTAATTGTTTCATCCCTTCTAAGCAATCCATACAGTAAATTTTGTTTATCTCCATCTTTATCCCTTAAACCATTTTTTTATTTAAATCAACGCTATTTTATATTAACCTTAAAAGAGTATTATAATAAACCACTTATATAGTAATTTCCTTTTAAAGATATAAAAATGATGATAAAATCATAGAGAGGTTTTTAGTATGGATATAAAATACAAATTGGCAAGTTATAGAATTTGCTCCCCAGAAGAGACGTTTGAAAAGATTCAAGGGGCATTGAAAAAGATAGAAACAATAGAGATTAAAAATATTCAGCATTTGGATAAAATAAATATTCCTGTCTATTATCTAACAAGAAAAGTTATTGTTGATGGGAAAGAAGGAGTAGCCATACACTATGGAAAGGGAGCCAATGAAATTCAATCAAAGGTCTCTGCATGCATGGAAGCGATAGAGAGATTTTCAGCAAGTTATGATAAAAATAAGGTTAAAGAAAAGCCAGATAATCCAATAAATGTTAACGATTTAATACTGCCTCAATATGCTGATAAAAATGTTAAGGACTGGGTTGAAGGAATCGATATTATAAATGATGAAATTGTAGATGTGCCAGCAGATGCTGTTTTCTATCCAAACTCTGGAAAATTGTTTAGAGGAAACACCAACGGCTTAGCAAGCGGTAATAGTTTAGATGAAGCCATATTACACGCAACTTTGGAAGTTATAGAGAGGGATGCTTGGAGCTTAGCAGATCTATCAAGAAAAATACCAAGAAAGATAAATCCTGAAGATGCAAAAAATCCATTGATTCATGAATTATTGGAAAAATATGAAAAGGCAGGAGTTAAGATAACTTTAAAGGACTTAACGTCAGAGTTTGATATTCCAGTTGTTGCTGCAATAAGTGATGATCTAAGTAGAGATCCTTTAATGTTGTGTGTTGGTGTTGGATGCCACTTACATCCAGAGATAGCTATTTTGAGAGCTTTAACTGAGGTGGCTCAAAGCAGAGCTTCTCAATTACATGGATTTAGGAGAGATGCCAAGTTAAGAGAGGAATTTACATCAAAAATCCCCTATGAAAGGTTGAAGAGGATTCATAGAAAGTGGTTTGAGTTTGAGGAGGAGATAAATATTGCAGATATGCCAAACAACGCAAGTTATGATTTAAAGAATGACTTAAAGTTTATAAAAGATAAAATTTCAGAGTTTGGATTTGATAAGTTGATATATGTTGATTTAAATAAAGTTGGAGTTGATGCTGTAAGAGTAATAATCCCAAAAATGGAGATCTATACAATAGATAGAGATAGGTTGTCAAGAAGGGCTGTTGAAAGAGTTAAAAATCTTTATTATTAATTTAATTTATTTAAATATTTTATGTTAAAATTCAAATTTAATGAGAGAAGTGCTTTAATTCAAAAACATTGAGTTTTTTGTTTTTTTCTTTAAAGAACTCTTCTAATATCTTCCTCTCTTTTATTAGACCAACTGCATCAGCTCTGCACTGCCCACAAGCTCTAAACTGTGGGATATATTTTTCACACTCTTCCCTAACCTTTTTTATCTCCTCGCATGTTGGAGGTCTTAAATGGCTCATCTTATATAAGGGAATTAGAGGGATGATATTTTGTATATAAACAAAATCTTTCAACTCTTTGGCTATCTCCACAACATGATTCATATTTATCTCTGGAATTAAGACAGTGTTGATCTTTATTATTAAATCTTCGTCATATGCCTTTTTTATCCCATCTATTTGATTCTCTATCAATATTTTAGCCCCCTCAATGCCATAATGGACTTTTTTATCGTAATAGACCCAATCAACTATCTCCTTCAAAATCTCTGGATCTATGGCATTAACTGTAACGGTAACTGTTTTTACGTTTAAATCAGCCAATTTTTTGTAGTATTTGTTTAAAAGCAAACCGTTTGTAGAGAGACATTTTATAAGGTTTGGAAATTTCTCATCAATAATTTTTAAGGTCTCAAATGTCTCTTTATTAAATAAACTGTCCCCAGGTCCAGCAATACCAACAACTTTCAAGTTAGGCATTTCCTTCAAAACTCTATTTAGGTAATCCTCAACCTCTTCCGGCTTTAAGATGGTTAATGCTACTCCCGGTCTGTTTTCACATGCCTCTTTACCCAAACTCCTTCTACAGAACTTACATGCAATATTACATCTTGGAGCTACTGGAAGATGGACTCTTCCAACTTTATCGTGGATTTTTTCGTTAAAGCAGGGATGAACTTTTGTTATATGAGCAAATTTTGACATTTTATCTTTATCCATAATATCACAACCTCTTCTTTAAAATTAAAAATTTTTATTTTCTATTTTTTATCTCTTTTTGTTTATTTTTTATTTATCCAATATTTTATAATTTATTTTTATTTTTTGTTTTTTTGTTATTCTATTTATTATCATTACTTAAAATTTTCACAATTCCTTTATCTCCATCAATCAATATTTTGTCTCCGGTCTTTATTTTTTCAATGTCTATCTTATCCACAAGTGGAATTCCTCCAAGGATCGCTCCCGTGGCAACTATCGTCTCGCACTCCTTGTTTATAATTCCTTTTAAAATCCCTCTTTTTGCCAATCCATAGATCACATACGACCCAACAGTGCTTCCCTTACCATATGGAAATACAAATATTTTGTCTTTTATTGATTGACCATATAGATCGCTATTTTTATCTATAACATTTCCCTCTTTGTCAACACCGCCTAAAAATGAAAATGGTTTTTTTGAAACTATTGCAATTCCCTCTATTTTTCCTTTTGAGATGCCCCTTCCTTTTAATTCCACAATGATCACCATTTAGTCGTTGCTAAGGAAGCTCCGAGCTTCAGCTCGGAGAGGAATTCAGATGAAAACCTAACGGTTTTCATTACTCTCCTCGCTACGCTCGAAGATAGGAGATGTAGTTAGAGCTACCTTTCGAGCGAGGTTTATAGAGGCGTCCAAATCCCTATCAATCTTTAAACCACATTTTGGACAAACAAATATTCTATCATTCTTCAACCTCCGATTAACATACCCACACCGACTACACGTTTTAGAAGTATTTCTTGGAGAGACGTCAACAACTGGAACTCCTTCTAACTTTGCTTTGTATTTTATCTTTTCAATTAAATCAGTATAACTCCATATATGTAATGTTTTTCTAATATTTTTTTGGTGTTGATTTATTCAACTTACTCTTTTTTAACCCCTTTAACTTCTCTAACACAATCTCAGCATTATATTGCTTTGCCTTTTTAACAATCTCCTTAGAAATTACATGATTAATGTATCTTGAATATTTGCATTTTTATATCTTTTTAGCAGTATAAATCTTTTGTTCCTAAAAATTAGAAACCACTAACAAGTATATATGCATATTCAAATCATAAGAAATAAAAAAATAAAATAAAAAATTAACCTGATAATAAAATAAATATAATTTAAAATATAATTAAAAAATAAAAACTAAAAAATGGTAGCGGGGGGAGGATTTGAACCTCCGATCTCCGGGTTATGAGCCCGGCGGGATAGACCTGGCTACCCTACCCCGCTTCTTAACTTTGCCTTAAAAGAAGCAGAACTACTATAACTGCAAACTAATATATAAAGTTTTCGCTTATGTGTTAAGTAGTGCCACAATAAAGAAAATGAATAAAAAATAAAATATAACTAATCACATGAACAAGTATTTGATTATTGAGTATTTAACTCCTCAATAAGTTTTTTAATCTCATTGACTTTTTCTTTCATTATATGTTCATCTTCCGCTTCTAAATTCAACCTTAATAATGGTTCAGTATTTGAAGGTCTTAAATTAAACCAAAATCTTTCGCAGTATATTGATATTCCATCCAATTCTTCAATTTTGCAATTTTTAAAGTATTCTTTTATTTTTTCCATTACATACTTCTGATCCTTTACTTTAAAGTTTATTTCCCCACTATGGGCATATTTGTTAAACTCTTTATTTAATTCTGATAATGACTTGTTCTCATCATCCATTGCCTTTAAAATATAGTGCAGGGCTAAAAGTGGACTCTCAAAATAACCGATCTCTTTAAAGTAGAAGTGATTGCTCAACTCTCCTGCGAACTCTGCATCAATTTCATGCATTAACTTTTTTATAAAGTAGTGTCCAACCCTACTCTTAACTGCTATTCCTCCAAATTTCTCAATAACCTCAGGCACTATTTTGGAGCATCTTAAATCATAAACTATTTTTACATTTGGTTTTTCTTTTAAAATTTCCCTTGCGATTATTGCTGTTAATATATCCCCTCTTAAAACATCTCCCTTTTCATCAACTATTCCTAACCTATCTCCATCTCCATCAAATATTAACCCCAATTCACAACCATTTTCTTTAACTGTTTTTATAATATCTTTTAAACACTCTTCCTTTAATGTATCGGGTTGATGAGCAGGGAAGTTTCCATCAGGATAATCATTTATAAAAATTCTATTTTCCAGCAATTCACTTAAAATCTCTTTTTCAGCAATGGTTGTAGAACCGTTAGCAAAATCAACAGCTATCTTTCTATCTGATTTTTTTATCCTATTTAAGAAAAACTGCTTATAATCTTTTATAACATCAACTTTTAATGTATTGAGATCTAATGCTTTAACATCTCTTTCCACATCACTCGTTAATTCAAATCTTTTGAAGATTGGTTTTATCTCTTCTATTGGAGAGAGAGGGATAGCATTTTTATCACACATTTTAAAGCCAGTATATTCAGGAGGATTATGAGAGGCAGTTAACACCACGCCCAGATCATACCTATCTTTTGTTCCAAAATACATTAAAGGTGTAGAGATCGTTCCAGCATAGTAAATATTACACTCCTCCAACAATCCGATTATAAAATATGGAAGGAGTTTTTTAGATCCGATTCTTACATCATTTCCGACTAAAATTTTCTTTCCTTTAAATTTTTGGCCAATACATCTTCCAAGAGAGTATGCAAATACTTCATCTAACTCTTTTCCATATATTCCCCTTATATCATAAGCTTTAAATACCAAGACGATCACCAAACATAAGTTTTAAATAGACATAACATACCCTAATTAATCAGGTATATATGTAATTTATACTTAATAATAAATTTTATAATAATAAGGTTTGATCTTCCTCATAATTAAATATTTTTGCAAATAATCGCATATAAAAGAAAAATTTAAATAACTTAAAATAATAAGTAAGAGTATCAATGGAACGTGTAATTGATTTAATCGAAAAGTTAAAGTAATTATTTTTTGGTGTGATACTATGGAATTGTTCAAAGATATAAAAAATCTTGGAAAGTTGGTAAGATTAGAGAGGATATTCAACAGAGAGAGTGAGAAAACAGTAATAGTTCCAATGGATCACGGTGTTTCAAACGGTCCAATTAAAGGATTGATTGATATAAGAAAAACAGTAAATAATGTTGCAGAAGGAGGAGCTAACGCTGTCCTTTTACATAAAGGAATAGTTAGACATGGACATAGGGGCTATGGCAAGGATGTTGGCTTGATCATCCATCTATCTGGTGGGACAGCAATATCTCCAAATCCATTGAAGAAGGTTATAGTTACAACAGTTGAAGAAGCAGTGAGAATGGGTGCGGATGCTGTCTCTGTTCATGTGAACGTTGGTTCAGAGGAAGATTGGGAAGCGTACAGAGATTTGGGAATGATTGCTGAAACATGCGAATACTGGGGAATGCCATTGATTGCTATGATGTATCCAAGAGGAAAACACATTAAAAATGAGAGGGATCCTGAATTAGTAGCTCATGCAGCAAGATTAGGAGCTGAGTTGGGAGCAGATATTGTAAAAACAAGTTATACAGGAGATATTGATTCATTTAGAGATGTTGTTAAGGGCTGTCCTGCTCCTGTTGTAGTTGCAGGAGGTCCAAAAACAAACACTGATGAGGAGTTCCTGCAAATGATAAAAGATGCCATCGAAGCAGGAGCCGCTGGTGTTGCAGTAGGTAGAAATATCTTCCAGCATGATGATGTTGTTGGTATAACGAGGGCTGTTTGTAAAATAGTTCATGAAAATGTCGATGTTGAGGAGGCATTAAAAGAGATCAGAAAATAAAATAATAAAAATAAAGTAATTACAACCCCATAACGTTTTATATTCTTTTACTCATCTCTTTTTGTCTCTATTTTTTTAGTTATTTTTTTATTATTCTTTATTTTTTGTTTTTTTTGGATGAGAGAATTTATTATATTTGTTATATCAAAATTGAAACTGAAAACAGATAATTCTATATAATATATATTTAAATATATAAATCTAAATGGGAAAAATAAAATGAGAGATTATTCATCCCTTCCCATCATTCTAAGGCCACATCTTGCTCCTCTTCCTCTACCAAGGCCTCTCCCTCCGCCGTCTATCCTATGGATAAATGTTGCAGGGGCCCCACAGTAAGGACACGTTTCTGGCTTTGGAACTCCATATGGAACTTCTATAACCTTCTGACATTTTGAGCATAAAAACTTCTTCATCTCCATAGTATCCCCCGATATATGTTAATAGACAATATATTTATAATTGAGAATATTTGAGCATATAATTAAAAGTTAAAAATTAAAAAATAATTGAAGTTAACGTATTAATGTTATCTTTATTGATTGTTGTATTTATACTTTATTTTTTATTTTTCTTGTTTTTACTTGTTTCTTTTTAATTCATCTAATCTTCTTTTAATTCTTTCTAATTCCTCTTCTAATAATTTTTTTTCTTCTTCCAAACTCTTTACAGTTTCTTCTAAGTATCTTCTTTCATCAACATCAGTGTAAGGAGTTCTGTAGAGATCCCAAGCGTGAACTAAACTTCCGGTTTTTTCATCGACATAAAAAGCGTGAGGCCCTAAACCACATCTACATGGCCCCACGTATCTGTATCTGTCTCCAACTCTACCGAGCATGTAGTATCTCCAGAATCCTCTTCCTCTTCCCCATCCAAACATTAGCATCACCTCATTTTTTGTTATTGTTTCTTCACAATAATACACATATGTGTAAAAATATATATACTTTTTGGTTTTGTGTATATTTATGCCACATTTATACATAAGTAGGTATATAAAGAACAAAAAACAAACTATAAACAAACACAATAAAAATTTTGAATTCCCATTAATGTAAAATTAAAAAATTAAAATTTTAATCAACTAACATCGGGGATATGCTATGACAAACGTAAGATACCCAGCAGTTGCAGGTCTATTCTACCCCTCCCACCCAGATGAGCTCATAGAGATGATAGAACAATGCTATCTTCATAAATATGGTCCAAAATCAATGCCTGTTAGGGGAACGTATGAAAAACCCATTGGGTTGCTATGCCCTCATGCCGGCTATGTTTACTCAGGACCTATTCAAGCCCACTCCTACTATGAGTTGTCTAAGAGGGTAGATCCCCTTGAAGAGACCACCGCTGTGATTTTAGGCCCAAATCACACAGGTTTAGGTTCTGGGGTTAGTGTATGTAATGGAATCTGGAGAACTCCTCTTGGGGATGTAAAGTGTGATGAGGAGTTTGTTGAAGAACTCTGGAGAAAATGTGAGATTATTGACTTAGATGAAACCGCTCACATGAATGAACACTCTATAGAGGTTCAATTGCCGTTTTTAAAGCATTTAGAATTATTAAATATTGCAAAATTTAAAATAGTGCCCATATGTATGATGTTTCAGGATTATGAAACATCTGTTGAGGTTGGATACTTTGTTGCAAAGGTTGCTAAGGAGTTGGGAAGGAGAGTTGTGATTATCGCTTCTTCTGATCTAACTCACTATGAACCTCAAGAGGTTGCTTCAAAAAAAGATGCGATAGTTATAAAGGATATTTTAGAGATGGATGAAAAGGCATTATATGAGGATGTTATTAACTATAATATATCCATGTGTGGGTATGGGCCAGTTATAGCGATGCTAAGGGCTATGAAGATTCTTGGGGCTAAAAATTCTAAACTACTGGCTTATGCAACGTCAGGAGATATAACGGGAGATTATTCCTCAGTTGTTGGTTATGCATCTGCTCTTGTTGAGTAAAAAATTTTAAACAATTTTCCAATCTTAACGATTTGGAATATATTCCTCTTTTATTTTTACAACAACTATCGGAGTATGTTCTAATTTTTCCAGTATCTCTTCGGTTATAACATAACTGTTGTATTTTTCTAACACTTCGTTGATGTTTTTTACTGTTTTATGGACTCTATCGCAAATAAATGCTATCCTAACAAGCTGGCCAATTGAGTAATTTTTATATACTTTATTTCCAACTATTGCCAAAGGTGTGCATCCTGCAAAACCTCCAACCTTAAAGATCTCAGCCAATCTTCCTAATAAGAATCCAAGAACTCCGATTCCGCTGATTATTCCGTTAATTGCATAGGGAAGAGCGGTAATATACCATTTAAAAATTCGGTATGTGGCATCAGTATCTGCTACCATAACAACAACATCAACTCCAAACTCTTTTTTTATTTCATTATAAAGACGTTCTGCCCATTTTTTTGGGTCTTTTGGTAGGGGAGAGACGTAAGTTCCCGGAACATTAGTGAGATCTAAACCCCCTTCTGCATATGGTTTTAAAGCATATCTTAAACCAACAGTTTTTATAACTGTTTCTTTATGTTTTAATGTTTCTTTTTTTGGAAGTTTCCTTAGATTTTTTATTTTTTCTTCTTTAATATTTAATAATTTTCCTAAGACATATCCCCAAAGATATTTAGACCAGTAATAACAAAAGTAGGCCAAAATTCCAGGTTCAAATTTACTTTCATCAACAAAGTTTCCTTCGGCAGTAGAAACCATCTTCTCACTTAAAACTATAAAATCCCCATCTTCTAACTTTATCCCGCTATTTCTTATTGCGTCGATTATTATCGGAATAAAATCTTCTCCTCTTTTTATATATCTTGTAGTTATTGGATACGCTTTCATCATCTCTCCTTGATTTTAATTTTATGTGGTTAAGATGATTTATATGATTTGGTTGAGTTATATTAGTTTTATGTGGGATGTTCTGTTTTTGATTTTTTGAATGAGGGAGGTTGTTAATAGAAAAATTATTAGAAAATTATAAAACTATGGAAAATAAAATGTGAAAAAATATAAAAATATAGAATATGAAATTTATATACAGTTAGGAAATATTTATAAAAAAATATAAAATAAATATAAAATTTAAATATAAAATTCTCAGTCTGAGAACGAAGAAGACCTAAAAATAAAAAATTATAAAAATAACTGTGTGGGGAGAGAACATGAAATTGGAATATAAAGTTTTCTTGATCTCATTAGTTATGTGAAATAATGGAAAGAAATTGCCCAAACATTTAAAGAGGCATTAAACGCTTTGGCGCATCTTGCTAACGGGGACTTTTCTGTTAGATTAAATGAAAACAGAAAAAGAAATAAATTCCAAAAAATGTTTATAAGGCAAAAACAACGTTTCAACAATAACTTGAAAATATAAGGAAGGAAGTGTTGGACTTAAACCTACAAATTGAAGTTTTGAAAAAAGAGACAAAAAAGGCACGTGAAGCAATAGAACAGATGAGTGATGCAGATCAGCAAGTTGCAACTGCTGCCTCAGATCAATCTGCAAAACTACAAGATATAACACAAGAAGTCGAAAAAGCAGATGAACTTGCCAAAAGAACAGAGAATCTATCAGAAGAAGGAGAAAAAGTTTCTATAGAGGCAAGCGAAAAAGCAGATGAGAGTATAAAAAAGATCGAAAATGCCGTTTAAAACTGTTTAATTTTTTATGGGCAAATATGAACTTATATAAGTTTTCAATACCAAAATTTTTATAAAATTTTTATATAAGTTTATATATAATAAACAAGTATTTAGATGCCTCTGATGAAGGTGAGACAGAAGACCTAAGGAGGCATTGATATTGTGATATTTAAACTAATAGGAGGAGCTGGAGTTCTCTTGGAGCGAAGCGACGAGAACTTAAAAACCGTAAGGTTTTTAAGTCCGTTGTTGCAATAGATGAAGTTAACAATGCATTCCTAAAAATAAAAGAGGCAGTAGATAAAGCAATGGAGAAAATAGAGGAGATAAAAGAAGACGCTCAAAAAGCAGTAGATAATATACAGGCAGCGTTAAGAGATGTGCAAGATGTCGCTTCAATCTCTGAAGAGTTTGCTGCAACTGCTGAAGAGTTAACCGCATCAACAGAAGAACTAAACGGAGTTATAGAAGAAATAGGTAAAGCTGCTGAAAAAGTGGCTAAAATAGCAGATAACTTGGCAAAATCAGCAAGTAAGTTTAAAGTATAAAAAGTAAAGTATAAAAAGTATAAAAACTTTGAATAAAATTAAACTTTCTTTTTTTTAGCAATTGCAAGCAATATTTCCCATCTTTTTCTTTTTATCAGTTATATATGTTTTTTAATGTTTTAATTTCTGTTTTTACTGAAAATACTCTTCCTAATTTTCATCATACAGAAAAAGCTTAAAAACATACAGGAGTATATGTCTGATTAACAAAGAAAATAGGTGAGTGTAATGATAGTAATTTTAGATAACGGAGGGCAATACGTCCACAGAATACATAGATCTTTAAAATATCTTGGAGTTCCATCTAAAATAATTCCAAATACAACCCCTTTGACTGAAATAGAGAGTAATGGAGATATAAAAGGAATCATATTGAGCGGAGGGCCCAACATTGAAAAGGCAGGGCAATGTGTAGATATTGCATTAAATACCAAACTTCCAATTCTTGGAATATGCTTAGGTCATCAAATTATTGCATTGGCATATGGAGGAGAGATAGGACGAGCAGAGGCGGAGGAGTATGCGTTAACAGAAATATATGTCGATGAAGAAGACGATCTTTTTAAAAATGTTCCAAAAAAATTTAAAGCATGGGCATCACACAAGGATGAGGTTAAAAAAATTCCTAAAAATTTTAAAATCTTGGCTCATTCGGACATATGCAAAGTCGAAGCAATGAAACATATGTCTAAACCAATATATGGTGTTCAATTTCATCCCGAAGTAGCTCACACCGAATACGGAAGCGAAATATTAAAAAACTTCTGTAAAGTTTGCGGATACGAGTTTTAAATCTTCCTTAACTCTTTTCATCAATTAAAATTTTAAATATCAAAAACCTGATTAAAAAAATTAATTGGTAGTATTTTATACTCCCATCAATTTTATGGATAATATGTAAGATAGACACCATGGAACTCATATATTCACATACTTTATTATGCTTTATTTTATAGATCCAAATTGTAATTTATATATATTTTGATGGGTGAAATCATGGTTGAAAAAGAAAAAGATATAAAATTAACAAGTTTAGTTAAACTTCACGGATGAGCTTGTAAACTTCCCAGCACCGAATTAGAATATTTAGTAAAAGGGATAGTTTTGGATGAAGATCTTGCTGAAAAAAATATAATTGTTGGACTTGGAGATGATGCATCAGTTATAAAAAGGAATGGATTGGTTATTGCTAAAACAGTGGATGTTTTTACACCGATCGTTGACGATCCTTACATACAGGGAAAAATAGCTGCATGCAACTCAACAAGTGATATTTACGCAATGGGTTTGTTAGATATAATTGGTGTTTTGGTAATACTCGGCATTCCAGAAAAACTTCCGATAGATATTGTTAAAAAAATGCTAAATGGATTTCAGGACTTTTGCAGAGAAAACAACACCACGATCGTAGGAGGACATACAATAATGAATCCATGGCCACTGATTGGAGGGGCAGTAACAGGAGTTGGAAAAGAAGAAGAAGTTTTGACAAAGTCAGGAGCAGAAGAAGGAGATGTTTTAATCCTAACAAAGCCATTAGGAACTCAGACAGCAATGGCACTTTCAAGAATTCCTGACGATTACAAAGAACTGATCGGCATAGATGAAGAGGAAATGAACTACATAATAAATAAGGCAATAGAGTTGATGACAACCTCCAACAGATATGCGTTAAAATCTTTAAGGAATGCAGAAAAAAAAGTAGGGGATAAAATAGCAAACGCCCTTACCGATATAACAGGATTTGGACTCCTTGGTCACTCAAATGAAATGGCAAAGAATAGCAATGTGCTAATTGAAATAGATCTCCTTCCATGTATAAAAAGAACTCCAGAACTCAGTAAAATGTTTGGACATGCGTTATTAGATGGATACGGAGCAGAAACAGCTGGTGGTTTATTAATCTCTGCAAAGAGCGACTATAAAGATGATTTAATAGAAGAACTTAGAAAAAATAAAGTTTATGCCTTTGAAGTTGGAAAAGTTGTAAAAAAAGGAGAAGGTAGGGCAATTTTAAGCAAAGATGTTAAAATTGTTGAGGTTTAAAATACAATTCGGTGCTGGGAAGTTGAAACAAAGATAAAAATCAAAAGTATCGGATGTGCCGAACCCATTTTGGGAGGCACATCCAAAAAGATTAAAAAATATCTTCCCAAACTCTGGAACTGTATCCCAATGGATAATACTTTTTATTTACCACAGCATAGATACTTCCATCAAAATCGACACCTAAATCATTGAAGACCTCTGGATCTATAAAGTTTCTTTTTAGATAATATCTAACAGGAACTACCTTATTTCCTGCTTTTACTAACTTTTTTATATACAATCTATAACCAAATCCTTCAAATCTTTTATCTATATATGCTTTTGTCAAAAAGAACCTATCTGGAGAGAGGATGGATGGAATATAATATCCTCCTTCACTTTTTAATATATAGAGGACATCTTCACAAAATTTTTCTTTTAGATTGTTCCATGTATCTAATATCTCATCCCTACTGACAGAAATAACTTCTATTCTCCCATCCGGATTTAACCACATGCCCTCTTCATTGTTTAAAAATAATACAAGCGTTTTACCACTATCAGTTATATCTAACCTTTTACTTGGAATTACAATCCCTGCATCAACAATTATCGGCATTAACAGGGGAATTTTAGCGTTCAGTATACTTATTGCTTCTCGATCTTTCTTACCTCTTAGATATTGTAGAAATTCCTCATTATCCGGAATGATCTTTCGATCTGGCACCAGTATTGTTATAACTCCATTTTCCTGACTCATGAAATTGCCAGAAAATAATTTACACTTCTCCATTTTTCCATGCTCTCTGCATTCTTTTTTATCCTTAGAAGCAAATCCACATTCCTTACAATAATACCCCTCCTCAACACTCGCAAAACCTAAGAAAAATCCCTTTACGGATATTTTTTGATCCTCTTCCATCCTTTCACCAAATATATTAAAAATTTTCTTGCATATTTAAAATTATCCTGACATAATATTTTTATACCTTTTATTTGAAAGTAATATATGCAAAGATTCAAGGAGGTGAGATCAATGGCAAAATGTTATGCAAAAATAACTACATTCGACTATGAAAAAGAGAGAAAATATTCTGTAAAGATAGTTTCATTAAGAGAAGATGTTGTCGTTAAAAAGATAAGGAGAGTTAGATTTGGGGTTATGTGTAGCTCAATAACACATAAAGTAAGCATATCGAAGATTTTATCAGTATAACATATTATTAAATTATTTGAATTATTATAAAAATATGATATTATTTCAATATATAACCTTAAATATAATTTTGATTAAAAATATATTTAAATATAGTAAAGCATAAATAAAACAAATAAAAATACGTGGAGGATATTTTTTTATTCTTCTCCATAATATATTTTCAAAGCTTCTTCTAAACTTTTTCCTTCAATTGTTATTGCATATATTGCATTACACATTCTAATTGCCTGATCTAATGGTTTTTGATGGATATTTCTTCCTGTTGCGTTTCCTCGTGCTCCACTTATATGAATTTGCTCCCAGATCTGTCTTAAAAACTTTTCTGGATCTATGCTCTTTCCTCCTGCACATAAAACTCCTGTTCTTCCCGCGGCTAATATTGCCTCTTTAAATTTTTCTGCTGGATTATCACACTTTGGATAGTTAACTTTAACAAAATCCGCTCCTAAGCATGCAGCAACACCAGCAGCTCCTGCTATTAAATGCGGATCTCTCTCATTTTCTACATTTTTTCCCCTTGGATAACACCATATTATTGCAATTAATCCATGTTTATGTGCCTCTAATATAACTCTTGATGCCTCTTCAAACATTATATGCTCATATTCGCTTCCCGGGTAGATTGTATAACCTACACCGAGTATATTCAGTCCAGAGTTCTCTTTAAAGTTTACAACGTCTTTTACAGAGACCAATGCCTTGCTTATTGGATCTCTGGTTTTAACTAAGTGGGTTTTTGAGTTGATCTTTACAATATAAGGAATTTTTCCATAATCCATTCCATACCTTGCTATTAATCCAAGTTGTGTGGCAAATGCACAGATCTTTCCTTTACTTGCTATATTGAAGAGATGATCAGGAGATGCGTCATCTTTGGCAATTCCCTCCCCAAAGAAGTCATCATTTAAATGTTCTATTTTTTGATCTCCTGCAAATATCATAACGTTTCCGGTTTTTTTAGTTAGATCTAAGTAATTATTTATGTATTCTTTTTTAACGCTTTCTGGAACTGTTAAAGGAACTTTTATATCTCTTTTTTTAAGTTTTTTTATCATCACGATCCCCGCTTCTAATTTGGTATTGGTAATATTAAAAATACTAATTTCATTAATAATGTTTGCTTAAACCCCTATTAAAAGATTTTGCATTATTTCAAAGTTGAATATTTATTTCTAATGATATGTGCTATTCCAAACAAAAAGAACATTAACATTATTAACACTAATGCCACACCATAAGCCATTTGCAATTCTTTTTGAGATGTATATTCTGTTGCTAATAAATATAGGGTAAAGGGTAGTGCTTCAATCCTATCAAATAATCCTATTCCAAAAGTAAAGGCAGTGGCAGCAGTGAACATTATCGCTGCGGTTTCTTCTGCACATCTTCCCATGGATAAAATGATTCCAGTAATTATTTGAGGAAGTGCCATTGGTAAAACAACCTTATAGGTGGTTTGCCATTTTGTAGCCCCTAAGGCAAAACTTCCCTCCCTTATCTCATTAGGAACTGTTTTTAATCCTTCTTCAGTGGCTTTTATTATAATTGGAAGAACTATAAATGATAATGTTAAAGCCCCAATTAATAAACACGGCCCAATAGTTTCAACTGCTATTGCATAACCAAAGAGACCGAAAACAATAGATGGTAAACCTGCCAGACAGTCAGCTGAAAATCTTATAATTCTTGAGATTTTGCTACTTGTTGCATATTCGTGTAAATATACTGCCCCTAATATTCCGAAGGGTATTGAAAATGCTATTGCCAATATCACAAGAGCTACGGTTCCAAGAATGGCGTTCCAAATTCCATTAAATACTCTTTCTTTTCCTAATATCACATATAGGGGGTTTGCATCTCCAAAGAAAAATTTTAAATTAATTGCTCCAATTCCTTTAATGAATATATGCCCCACGATCGTAAATAAGATTAAAACAACAACTGCTCCAAACATTTTAAAAATAAAAAATACTATTTTTTCTTCAATGTGTCTCATAATCGCACCAAAATATTTTTAACCTTTAAATTTGCATTTTTTCCAGTATATATATTGGTAGACGACATTTAGTCCCATAACTATTAAAAATAAAACTAAACCTGTGGCAAACATTGCGTAGTAAATGGGGCTGTTTGCGGATGCTTCCTTTATATTTAAAACGATATGTGAAGTTAAAGGCCTTACAGGACTAAATATGGATGTTGGAATAACTGGCCAGTTTCCTGCTATCATTAACACCGCCATGGTCTCTCCAATCGCTCGTCCCATACCTAATATAATACTTGCTAAAATCCCATCCATTGCTAAGGGGATTACTACATGTTTTATTGTCTGCCATTTTGTAGCTCCCAAGGCAAAACTTCCCTCTTTTATCTCCTCGGGAACGGATCTTATTGCTTCTTCTGAAAGTGTGGTTATGGTTGGAAGGATCATGATTGATAGTATTAAGGAAGATGCAAACCATCCGAATCCGGGATTTATATTGAAAACATTTCTTAGTGTTGGAACAAGCAAGATCATTCCGATAAATCCATAAACTACTGATGGAATGGCGGTTAATATCTCAATAGATGGTCGTAAAAATTTTTTTACATACTTTGGAGCTATTTCAGATAGGTAGATGGCACAACCTACTCCGAAAGGAACTGAAAAGATCAGAGCAAGTAGTGTTATGCAGAAACTTCCAATTATCATGGGAAATATGCCGTATTTTCCAACGTCTGGATTCCAATCCATGCCGAAAATAAAATTAATAGGGTTTACTACATCAAAAACTGGTAAGCTGTTTATTATTAAGAAGATAATTATTGCAAAGATGATTATACTTGAAAATAATGCACATATCTTTAAAACGATTCCAATGGTCTTTTCCATAATATATTTTTCTATTTTCAACATTACCTCACCAAAAATTTGGTAAAGATATAAATAGGAATAAGCAAATGGTAGATCGGAATTAAAATTAAATTTGGAATTAAATTTGATAAATTTTGCAAAAATGGTAATAATTAATAAGTCAACGAATGAATTAACTCCAATTATTTATTTTACAGAGATAAATCCTTTTTCTTTTACAATTTCTTGCCCTTTATCACTTAAAACAAAGTCAATGAACTCCTTTGCTACACCCTTGGGTTCTCCATTTGTAATTAGATTTAGAGGCCTGTATATCTTGTAGATTCCTTTTTTTACGTTCTCTTGGGTTGGAGCAACGCCATCGAGTTTAACTGGTTTAACTGATTTATCTATATATCCAACTGATAGGTATCCAATTCCGTTTTCATCCATTGCAATTTTTGTCTTCATCTCTCCATTTGAGGCCACAACAATCGCTTTTTTAGTTATATTTCCTTTGTCTAATGCAAGTTTCCAGAATGTTTCTCTTGTTCCACTTTCTTCATCTCTCGTATAAACGTTTATTGGAGCATCTCTTCCTCCAACTTCTTTCCAATTAGTTATTTTTCCAGCGAAAATTTCTTTTACCTGTTCTTTTGTTAAGTCATTTATTGGATTTTTTGGATTAACAACAACTGCAACTCCATCAACACCTATTTTAAAAACTTTCAGATTTGGATATTTTTCTTTTTCATCTGGATTTAAATTTCTCCCTGCCATTCCAATATCTATATGACCTTCTCCAACTTCTTTTATTCCAAAACCAGATCCCCCTCCTGAAACCTCGACTTTAACGTTTGGATGCATTTTCATGAATTCTTTACCTGCTTCCTCCATAATTGGAATTAGAGCAGTTCCTCCTGCTAATGTTAGTGTTTCCTCTTTACTAACTGAATTTTGCTCAGTTGTGCATCCACACAACCCTATGACAAGCAGTATTGCAAAAAGACCATACAAAAATTTTTTCATCTAATCACCTGTTATTAAGATTTTTAATATCACAATATAAGAAAATCATGTTTAGGTAAATAGAAAAATAATATATAAATTTTATTGAGAGAGAATCTAATATTTAAGACCAAATTAGAAAATCCATTATCAAAAGAATATTTATGAATCAAAATTTATTAAATTTGTTAATTTTAAGGATTGTATATTAATTATATAAACTATTAAAATTAAAATAAAAAGCAAAAAATAAAATTAAAATATATTAAAAGACAAAAAGAATAAAAATAAAAGATAAAAACCGTTTACACGTTTTCAGCATCGTCAGTAATGCTTGATACGTATTTTTCTAACATTACATCATCTCTGTATGCTAAAAGCACGTTTTCTGAGACAAATCCTAACTTGTAGTTTAATACGTTCATATAGTCCCTAAATTCGTTTATTTCTTTTATTATTGATTCAAATGGAACTTCTTCAACATTTACAATTACTACATCAAATTCTGGAATTTTATCTTTTATATTTTCAAAATCTAAGGGATGTTTAATCCTAACTACATAGAGTTTTGGCAATATCTTCTCTACTTTAACGATCTGTTCTACTGATTCGCTCTTCTGCTGATCTTCAATAGCAATATCTGCTTCTGGCTCTTCCTCTAATATATAAGCAGGTTTTTCTTCTCCAATAACAATATACTCTTCATCAGGAACGTCTACGGGCTTAGGAAGATCTTTGTTTCCTCTGATTTTCTTTATTATCTTTTTTATGACCATAATTCCTCTCCCTCTTTGAAATCTTAAAATGTTATTATTTATACAGTTTTTTATTATATAAATTTAATTATATTATTGGTTCATTAATATTTCATTAATATTAAATTACTCAACTGTAACACTCTTAGCCAGACCTCTTGGTTTGTCTACATCCCTTCCCAACTCAACGGCTTTATAGTATGCAAGTAATTGAAATGCAGGGGCATAGACAATTGGAGAAATTTCCTCAATTACCTCAGGAACAGTGATATTTTTAACTCCGTCTATGTTAGTGGGAGTTATTGCAATAACTTTTCCATTTCTTGCTTTAACTTCTTCAATATTTGCGATTAGGGAGTTAAATACACGGGAGGATTTTGGAGGAACTATTGCAATAGTATCCATATTCTCATCTATAAGAGAGATTGTTCCATGTTTTAACATTCCTCCACTCATTCCTTCCGCGTGAAGATATGTGATCTCTTTAAATTTTAATGCCCCCTCCAATGCACTCGCAATGTTTATTCCACGAGATATAAAAATATAGTTTTTTACAGTTAGATCTTGAGCGATCTTTTTAATCTCTTCTTTGATATTTAAGACCTCTTTTATATATTCAGGGATCATCTCTAACTCTTTCTCATATTTGCTCATATCTCTTCCCAATAATTTACCATATTCAATAAACAACCTATAAAGAATTACAAGTTGTGATGTGTAAGTTTTGGTGGCACAGACAGCTATTTCAATCCCTGCTCCCATCATAACGGTAATGTCTGCCTCTCTCGTAGCCGTGCTTCCCAATACATTTACTATAACTCCCGTTTTTGCTCCTTTTTTCTTAGCAAATCTTAACGCTTTTAAGGTATCGTATGTTTCTCCACTTTGGGTTATTCCAATTACAAGAGTATTGTTATCTACAACCGCTTTATCTAAAAATTCTGAAGCATCGCAGGCAATAATCAACTTTCCAAGTTTTGCAAATAGATACTCTGCAACCATGGCAGAGTGTAGGGAAGTCCCCATTGCAACGATGTATACTTTGTCATATTTTTTAATGTTTTTTGCAAGTTCTTTTATCTCTTCTGCTGATATTTTTGCTGAGGTCTTTAAAACTTCTGGCTGTTCCATTATCTCTTTTAGCATAAAATGAGGATACCCCATTTTTTCAGCAGATCTCATATCCCATTCAATTTTTATCATCTTCCTATGCACTTCCTTTCCACTGTTTTCAATCGTTAGATCGAATTCATTTTCTTTATTCTTTTTGATAATAACAATATCTCCATCCTCTAATGGTATGGCTCTGTTTGTATAATCTAAAAACGCAGTTATATCGCTTCCTAAAAAGTAGCCATCCTCACTTATACCGAGTATTAATGGACTTTCATTTCTTGCTCCGATTAATATGTTTGGAAACTTTTTATTTATTATTGCTAATGCATATGTTCCTTTTATCTTGCTAATCGCATTTTTAACCGCTTTTATATAATTTTCTTCATTAATCTTATCAAACTTCTTTAATTCTTCTTCTATTAAATGAGGAACAACTTCGGTATCTGTTTCTGATGTAAATATATGTCCTTTTTTTATTAACTCTTCTTTTAACTCTTTATAGTTTGAAATTATCCCGTTGTGAACTACTGCAATTTCTCCAGCACAATCTACATGAGGATGAGCGTTTTCTTTACTAACGTTTCCATGTGTTGCCCATCTTGAATTATGGTTTACTATTAAGTTTCCAATAAAGTTTTCAAAATCCTCAACTTCTAAATCGTAAACATATTTTACATCTGAGGAAATTTTTTCTATATCGAACTTAACCCATATGATCTCATCTGATCCAGTGTTAATATTCTTATTTTCAAAGAGATCGATAATTTTATTCTTCTCTATCGTAAGTTTTATAACCTCTTCTACCTTTCTTCCCAAATATCTATTAATTTTAATTTTTGAATATATAGGTAATATTCCAAATCTGAGTAGTAAAAATTGGATCTCTCTTGCAAATTCTTCTGATGGTAATATGATCTCTATTTTCTCTGATTTTTCAGTTTTAGCATCAAAAATTCCTTTTAGATAATATTTTATTGCATTATCGTCAAGATTAAATATAAATCTTGGATTTTTTCTTTCTTTTAGTTTGGAAAATAGTTCAGGAACGTTTTTCTTAAACCAAGATATTAGTTTACAATCTGTTATTTTAAGCGTATTTTCTTTTATTATGGATTTTTTAACATTAAACACTTCCTCGATCAGTTTTTTATATTTTTTTAGTGTATTGATGTCTTCGCTTCTTAATATTAATGTCTCATTTAAAATAGCCCCCCCTGCTATAACAAAACCAAGAATTTGCATTATCTCATTGCTCAACCCTTCGATTACATCAAAGTTTACATGATGGATGTTAGATCTCTCGACAGTAAATTTTTTAAGCAATCCAATACGTTCTTTTCCATTAAGGTCTTTAACACATTTTTCCACAACTCTTCCATTTTCTAAAACGAAGAGTTTATGCTCCCCCGTGGTTATTAGTTCTGAGAATGGGCATTTTATTTTATATAAAATTTCTGGAGCTCTGTGTTTAAATGTTTTAACTCTCTTTTTATATATTTTTAGATCTTCAAAATTCACTGAAAGAACTTCCTCTCCATCTTTCACTTCCGATATTTTTTTAAATGTTCCATCTGCCAATGCCACATAGGTATCCGGATGTAAACAATGCCCAATTCCAATATTCCCTTTAACGTCTAAAAATTTTTCTTTTTTAGCAACCTCTTCAACCTTTCCAACGTTCTTTTTTATTATTAGTTTTCCATCCTCTAAAACCCCAATTCCACAACTATCATATCCTCTGTATTCTAACCGTTTTAATCCATTTAAGAGTATCTCAGATGCATTTTTGTTCCCAATGTAGCCGATAATTCCACACATGACGTTCACCGATAAAACTAAATATCTCCTAAACTAATAAATAGTTAAAGATACTTAAACAATTTTTAACCTTCTCAATTAAATATTTTATTGAATGTTGACATGTCAATTTAAAGTTTGATCTATCAGAGTAGATTTAATTAGACAGTTGTAATTTGAGATAATAAATTGTAATGCAATATCAAAAACGAAAATCTATAATTTCAAAAATATATGATTTTTAATTCGATTCAAAATGCTTAACGTAAAAATATATTTAACTTAAAAAATATAGAAATTATTAATATAAATAGTTAACACTCCTCAAATTACGCGATTAAAAATATTGAATATTGGATTTTCAAGTGAGGGGAACAAATATTTTAAACGATAATAAATATTTAGTAAGTACAAAACCAAAATTGGAGTTGGAGGTGGTGGAGTATGGTATTTGGAAGTTCAGCAAGCGAGAAAACACCAGAAGAGATATTAAAAGGCGTTGCATTGATGTTGGATGAGATTATTAACGATACAACCGTTCCAAGGAATATAAGAGCAGCAGCAGAAAAGGCCAAAGAGACCGTTCTAAAAGAGGAAGAAGAACCAATAGTAAGAAGTGCAACAGCAATTCATATCTTGGATGAAATAAGCAACGATCCAAACATGCCACTACATACAAGAACACAGATATGGAGTATAGTCAGTGAATTGGAGAGAGTAAAATAATACTTAAAAATTAAAAAATTTAAAAAATTAATATAAAGAATAAAAATTGATTATTAATTGATTATTTCTTAAAAAGACATTTTAAAAGAGTTAATTTTGCCTGTTCTTCTAAGACCTCTACTTTTACATAAGCATCAAGCAGATCCTTTCCTAAACAAACAACACCATGATTTTTTAGCACAATTACATCTTCATCTCTTTTCTCTGTTTCTTCTGCTAATTTTAAACTTCCTGCTTCAAAGTAATCAACATATCCAATCTTTCTTAAAAATATTTTACCTTCAGGGGTTAGTAATTCAATCTCCCTGTCTATTGTAGAGAGAAATGTGGAAATAATCGAGTGGGTATGGATTATTGCGTTAATATCTTCCCTCTTTTTATATAATGCCAAGTGGAGATTTTTTTCTGATGTGGGATTTCCTTTTATAATATTTCCCCTGAGATCGATTTCTGCAATATCTTCCTCTCTCAGAAAACCTAAAATGGAACCCGTTGGGGTTAGATACACTTTTTCATCTTCTCTAACAGAAACATTTCCTCCACTTCCAACAACATATTTTCTATCGTATAGCATCTTGCATATTTTGATAAATAACTTTTTATCCACTATACCACCAACCTCAACGATAAAAAATTTTTTAATTTTTTAATTTTATTATTTTTTTAATATTATTTTAATTAAGATTAAGATATTAATTTAATTTTTTATAGGCCTTATTAGTTTTAGTTGTCTAAGAATAAACTTTATTAATCATATTAACTATTATTATCTATTTTGCAATTAAATATTTCATACTCTAATTAATCATAACTAAAAAACTTATAAAAATTTTAATGATTTGGATTTATATAGTAATAAACATGGATGGGGATGATATGATTAACATATATAATAAATTTGCAGATTGTAAATGCTATGAAGTTGCGATCGTTGTAGATGTATTGAGGGCTTCAACTACAATAACAACCCTACTTTCTTTCGTTGATGAGATATATATAACAACGTCAACAGAAAGAAAAGAGAAGGGCGTGTATATTGGAGAACGAAGAGGAAAAAAGATTAAAGGTTTTGATTTTGGAAACTCTCCTACTGAAATTTTGGCAAACAAAGAAAAAATAAAAGAAAGGTATATGGCTGGAGATGATATTATATTATCCACAACCAACGGAACGAGGGTTTTAAAGAATTTGAACGCAGAGGAAATATACATTGGATCCATTATCAATGCAAAATTTGTGGCTGATGTGGTTAAAAAATATGATAATGTGAGTTTAGTTCCATGCCATAGGGAAAACACATTTGCAATTGATGATTTTATTGGATGTGGCATCATATCCAAATACATAAATACATATATGAATACAGAGTTTGATGAATTTATTAAAGTGGCCTTGGAGTTAGTTAAAGGGGACTGGCGATCGCTTATTTTAAACTCTTCCTCCGCTCGAAATTTAAAGAACTTGGGATATGAAGGAGACGTTGCCTTTGCTATGTTAGAAAATAGTTTTGAAGTTGTCGGATCTTATAATAAAGAAGAAAGTAAAGTAGTTCGTGTTAAATAATTGATGTAATTATAAAACAAAATTAAAGTAAAATTTGCATTCATAATTATGATGAGAAACGATTAATAAAGGAGCAGGGATGATGATGAGGATTGATATAAATCAAATAGAAAAAGAAGAGGATATAAAACTTTTAAAAGAATTAAATTGGGATGGGTTTGTGTTTTATCAGTATGATGATGAATTTGATAGAAAAAGATATAAACACGTTGAAGAGCTTGCCAAAAACTATAATTTAAAAATATACTGTGGAGTTAAGATAAAAAACTGTGAAAATTTGAAGGAACTAAAAAATAAGGTAAAAAGGTATAGGAACAAATGCCACATGATCTTAGTGGAGGGAGGTGTTTTAAAAGTAAATAGAGCAACTGTGGAGATGCATGAGGTAGATGTGCTCTCAACTCCTGAACGTGGACGGAAAGATAGTGGAATAGACCACACCTTGGCAAGATTGGCTTCACTTCATAGGGTTGCGTTGGAGATAAATTTTAAAAATCTTTTAAATAAAGATGGTTATGAAAGAGCAAGGACATTATTATTCTTTAGAAATAACTTAAAATTGGCTAAAAAATTTAAGGTTCCGGTCGTTATATCAACTGATGCAGAGACCAAATATGAACTCAAAAATTCAAACGATCTGAGGTCTTTCTTGAATACTATTGTCGATCCTGATTATGCAAAAGAGATCTTAACTACCACATACAAGATATGCGATTTTAGGGAATATTTAATGAGAGATAATGTTATTCGATGGGGTGTAGAGATTTTAGAGGAAAAAAGCAATAAAAATTAAGGAAATTAAAAGATTAAAATAAAAAATGGTAGATAAAATATTTTACTGTGATACTGACTTTATTTGATTGGCATTTAGGTTTAAACTATTTAAAACCGCATCTTTTGCTATCTCTGAAACATCGATCTCTTGTTTAATGTCTATTGGAATGTTGACTTTGGTTATTAGTAAGTTGATTGATATATTCCCAACAACTTCAACAGGAAGTTTAGTGCTTTTTTGCTTTATTGCAACTTCTACAAGTTTTTTATTTGAAATGATTACTGGTAAAGTGAACGTTGTATTTCCAGAGGTTATTTTTATATTTTCCTGCTCTCCGTGTCCTAAAAACACTTTTCCGTCATTGGTTAGTGCGTATATATCAAAGGAGATCTTATCAATTGTTATTCCCACAGGATTGGGGTTGTTTACTAAAACCTCAATCTCCATTTTTGTATTATCTGCATTTAATTTTTGAATTTTTTCTCCAACAACCTCTATCTTTGGCTGTTCTAAACATCCAGAAAAACCGAGGGTTATAACAATCAACCCTAATAATAAAAATTTAATATACCTCATAACATCCCCTCTTTACAGTTTTTATGTGGGATTGTTAAAGGGCAATATGATTATATGCTTTTAAATATTTATAAGGTTATTTATTAACTATTTAATATTATAAAAAGTTTGTGAAAAGTTTAATAGATAAGTATAGAAAATATAAATTAAAAAGTTAATAAAAAGAAAAAAGAAGAAAGTTAAAAAAGAAATTTAAGTGATTTAAGATGCTAATAAACAAGAGCAAGATTGAAATTATCGAGCAGTTTATATATATCTTAGAGATTTTGAGCAGTTATGCAAAGGAGGGAAGCGATGAAAAAGCAGTTATAAAAATAATGCTCGATTATCTTGAAAAAGGACAACTTTTAGATGAGGATATTTTACCAATAGCCATGAAAATCTCTGAAATTGCAAAAAAAGTCGGAAGCTATGATATGAAACGAGAAATAAATCTCCTTCTATTTGGAGAGAAGAAAAAAAGGTTAACAAAAGCACAAAAAAATAAGATAAAAAAAATAATTGAGATTTTGGAGTATTTAAAAGGTTATATTGAGAAAAAACCTTACAAATCATATGAAGATATTCATATTTTAAATTTAATAGGACTAAAAATTTTAAGATTGGATGAGGGAATAGTTATAGATTATAAAGCAGAAGTGAGAAGTTTAACAAACATTGCTTTAAGAATAGGAAGTTATGAATTAAAAAGCGAGATTGAATTGTTATTAACTGGAAGAAAAAGACGAAAGTTAACAGAGGAGTTTTTAGAGAAAAGATTGTTGATAATAGAGATCTTAGAGATGATTAAGGACTTTATAGACAAGAAAGAGTTTAAATCCCCATTTGATTATGAGGCCATATTTCTAATAAACTTAAAAATCCATAGAATAGAAGAGGGAATTTTAAAAAACTATGATGAAGAAGTGGAATCACTACTTGGAATAGCGAGAAAAGTAGGAAATCATCAATTAAGAGATCAGATTGTTTTGTTAAAAGAGAGTATTAAGGAAAAATAAAAAAATTAATTAAAAATAAAAATTAAAAAGGGAGAATATGAAAGTAGTTATAACAAGGCCAAAAGAAAGAGCAGAAGCATTTTCAACTATTTTAAAAAAAGAAAACTTCGATCCAATAATCTTTCCAACATTAAAGTTAGAATACAATAAAGATCTAAAAATTGATTTAGATGAATATGATTGGATTATCTTTACATCACCAAGTGGTGTGATTGGACTCAACAATATACTCTCAAAAAAAGAAAAAGAAAATGTTAAAGATAAAAAAATTGCCGCAATAGGAGAAAAAACCGCAAAAATGGTTAAAAAAATATTTGGAAAGTATCCAGATATTGTTCCAAAACAATACACTGCGGAATGTTTGTTAGAAGAAATAAAAAAACGTGCTGATAAAAACGATAGATTTTTAGTGCCCACAACACCATCAACAAGAGATATTTTAAAAAATAACCTAAATGCAGATTTGGTATTTGTTTATAAATCGGTAGAGCCAGAAAATTTAAAAGAAAATATGGAAGTATTAAAAGAAACATTAAAAAACGAGGAGAGGTTTATTATAACCTTTACAAGTGGCTTAACTGCGAAAAATTTTTTTAAATATGTAGATGATGAATTTTACCAAATGATTAAAAATAATTATATTGTTGCGATAGGGCCAATTACAGCAAAAGTTATTCAAAAATTTGGAATTAATCCAAAAATTCCAGATAAATATACTATTGAGGGAATGTTGGAAGTTATTAAATTAATTAGAAGAGAAAATAACATTTAAAAAGGGGAAACTATGATAAACATCAACGACAAAGATATGATAAAAAAGGCAATAGATAAAATAGAAAAACTATCAGAAAAAGTGGATCAATTGAAAATAATGCACGTATGTGGAAGTCATGAACATACTATCTGTAAATATGGAATCAGAGAAGTTCTTCCAGAAAATATTAAAGTTATCCCTGGCCCTGGATGCCCTGTCTGCGTAACAACGCAAAAAGAGATAGATACTGCAATATACTTGGCAGATAATGGATATGTGATAACAACCCTCGGAGATATGTATAGAGTCCCAGGTAGTGAGAAATCCCTAATGGAAAAACAGTCGGAGGGCTGCGATGTTAGAATTGTTTATAGCATAAGTGAAGCTGTAAAAATGGCTAAAAAAGAAAAAGATAAAAAATTTGTTTTTGTAGCAATAGGTTTTGAAACAACCGCTCCAACCACAGGAGCAGAGTTAATAACCCTAAAAAATAAGGATGTTAACAACTTCTTTATACTGAACTGTCATAGACAAACACCTCCAGTTATGGAGTTTTTATTGAAAGAAGGTGTTTACTTAAACGCTTTTATCTGTCCAGGTCATGTTTCTACGATAACCGGATTAAAGCCATACTATAAACTTTGTGAGGAGTTTAAAACTCCAATGGTTGTGGCTGGTTTTGAACCCATAGATGTTCTGATCTCAATTGTTATGATATTAAAACAGATTATTGGCGGAGATATAAAGGTGGAGAATGAATATAAAAGAGCAGTGCGAGATGAAGGGAATGTTTTAGCCCAAAAGATAATAAATGAGGTTTTTGAAAGCATAGATGTGCCTTGGAGGGGCTTTCCAGTTGTAAAAAATGGGGGTTTTGGTCTTAGGGACAAATATAGAATTTTTGATATTTATGAACATGAATATATTCCAGAAATAAAAGAAAAAATTCCAAAAGGTTGCATTTGCGATAAAATTTTAAGAGGAGAGAAACTTCCAACCGACTGCCCATTATTTGGAACCGTCTGCACCCCCCTAAACCCAGTTGGTAGTTGTATGGTTTCGGATGAGGGGACTTGTAGGATATTTTATAAGTATAAGGGAATTTGAATATTCAATTTTGATGAAACTTTTTCTAAAAGTTTCGTTGAATGGTTTCGGATGAGGGGACTTGTAGGATATTTTATGTATAGGAAGATTTAAGAGGTATTTACTCCCGTTAGGGGGTAAATACATCCTGGGTATACCAATAGGGCGGAGCCCTATGGGTTGTATGGTTTCGGATGAGGGGACTTGTAGGATATTTTATAAGTATAAGGGAATTTGAATATTCAATTTTGATGAAAATTATTGGTTGTCATACTTCAAATAAACCGTATACGTTGGAAATGCGAATTCTATTCCTTCTTTATCGAATTCTTCTTTTATTTTTAAATTAATTTCATTTACCGTGTTAATGTATCTCCTATAACCATCATACTTAAAATTTTTAACATAATAAACCACTTGGATATTTAAACTCCAATCCCCATATTCTTTAAAGTAAACAGTTATAGGTTCTTCTTCGACATTTGGGTGGTTTAATAAAATATTTTTTATTATTTCCTCCGCTTTTTTGATCTTTTCAACAGGTGTGGAATAAGTTATACCTATCGTTGTTATAACCCTCCATTTATTTTTAGAAGGAACATTCTGTATAACATCATCTATGAGTTTAGAGTTTGGAACTACGATGATAGAGTTGTCTTGAGATCTTATCTTTGTGCTTCTTATTCCAATATCTTCAACAATACCGCTGCCTCCACTAAAAGTTATCCAATTTCCTATTTTAAAGGGTTTGTCGGTTATGATTATCAAACCAGCAATTAAATTAGAAACAAGATTTTGAGATGCCAACGCAACTGCTAAACCACCTATCCCCAAACCTGCAAGAAGTGTTTTTATATCATAACCAAGATTACTTAAAATTAACAACAACCCAATAACCCAAACAATCAATCTAACGAGTTTTTTAGTTAAAACTACAAACTGATCGTCAACATCTTTTTTTGTCTTCTTAGAGATCGTTTGGGCTAAATATCTCTCTACGAGTTCTGTGAAAAATCTATCTAAAAATACAATAATACATAAAATAAACGCAGTTAAAATACCCTCATTTGTCGTAGTTTTTAGAGAAGGTGGAAGGTAAAGAAAATTAACTCCAAAGTAAAATCCTGCCAATATTATGGCTATCGCTACCGGAAGGGATAAAGCCCTAACAAGGAGTTCATCCAATTCTATTCCGCTTTTTTCGTGTAGTTTATCAGCTATTCTTTCAATTAATGCATTAGCATATTTTCCGATAATTATCGACACAAGAATAGAGATGATCGATAAAACGTAATTGGTTAACGTGTTGTTATTTATAATGTAGGAGATCATCTGCATTATGGTCATATATTCCCCTCTAAATCAAAGATATTTCCTAATTAACATTTTTTTCTTTGTTATTGCAGTATCGTTTGACTATCTCTTTAACAATATCAAATGAACTGTGAAATGGACATTTTTTATAATTTTTAAATCTAACAATTTTTGGATGTAGGTTGTGTTTTTCAAGTTCTTTTTTTAACGTTTCTTCATCAAATGTCATCTGATCTGGGCCAAGAACTATTATATCAGGTTTTAATTTTAATATTGGCTCTAATTTATTATTTAAGCTACCCAATATTGCTTTATCTACTGGTTTTAATGCCTCTACCATCTCTCTCCTCTGATTTTCTGGGATTATTGGTTTTCTACCTTTTAATCTTTCAACGGTCTTATCTCTTGCTATTATTACTATTAACTCGTCTCCTAAACTTTTAGCAAACTTTAATATCTCATAATGCCCCGGATGAAGAATATCAAACGTTCCTGCCGTTATTACTCTTTTTTTTACATTTCTATCTTTTTCCATAGAGTATACACCATATAATCCACTTATTATTAATTATTTTCTTGCTGTTTTTGTTGCATTATTTTTATTTAGTTTTTACTTAATTTATTATTTTGAATTTATTTTAATTTTTATTTTTTAAATCTTCTTATCTCTATATTTAGCCAAATAGAAAGCATTTAACGCTCCAACAACTAAGGGACCTATTGCAAATCCACTTAGACCAAGGGACAAAGGAGCAATTAAAAATGCAACTACAACAAGAACAGGATGTATGTCAACTTCTTTTTTCACGATATATGGTCTTATAACAAAATCAGGAGCAATAGATAAGAATAACTCCCCATATACAAATATAAAAATTGCCTTTGCATAGTTATGTGTTAGGAAGAAGTATATTGCAATTGCAATATAAACCATCCAGCCCCCAAGTATTGGAAGGAGGGCAAAAACACCTGTAATTATTGCAAATAACTCAGCATATTTAACTCCTGCTATTAAGTAGCCAATGTATGAGAGAATTGTAATTATGATCGATAAAGATACGCAACTTATGAATAAATTTTTATAGGAATCGTGAAGATACTGTAAATAGATCTTCATCTTCTCTTTATAGTTTTCTGGAGTGAATGATATAACCACGTCTTTGAACTTATAGCCATCCCTTAAAAAGTAGAATGTTATAAATAATACCAAAATTGTTTTTATAGCCAGATAACCAGCATCTATAATTTTTCCAGAAAGCTGGCTTATTGCATATTTTATCAACTCATTAACATATTTTGTTATCATCTCATCGTTGGTTATAATCCTGTCCAGTAGGGGGTTGTTTAGCACACTGAGGAAGTATTGGTTTATGGAATTAGGATCTATCGATAAGACGATATTTAAGAATGTAGAGAATGCATAAATAGTGATTAAGGTTATTGGAATTAAATATATACCTATTGCAAGAGCTGCTGACACTGTTCTATTTAGCTTTTTTACCAGCAAATTATAGATCGGAAGAGCCATATAGGCAAATGCACATGCATAAGCAAACGTATCAATAAATGGAAACACTATATACAATAACACAAGCAACAAACCGATAACAATGGCCTTTCTTATATACTTAAACTCATCAAAATTCATGGTATCACGGGATCTATATGAAAGTTTTAATGCCTACTATATATCACCCTCACATTGGAGGAATTACCTTACACGTAGAGAACTTAGTAAAGAATTTGAGTAATGTCGAGTTCCATATAATTACTTATGATAGATATGAAGAAAACAGATATAAAAATGTAATCGTTCATGAAGTCCCACATTTAAAAAGAATTAGGGGAATAAGTTATCTAATAAACGCATACAAACTTGGAAAAAAGATAATTGAAAGAGAAGAGATCGATCTGATACATTCACACTATGCGTTTCCACAGGGGTGTGTTGGAGCACTATTAAAAAGAAAATACAACATTCCACATATTTTAACACTTCACGGTAGTGATGCTTTAATCTTAAAGAACTCGATAAAAGGAAAATACTTCTTTGATTATGCAGTATACAACGCAGATACAATAATATGTGTTAGCAAATACATACAATCCCAATTAACAAAAGAACTTAGAAAAAAATCCGTAGTTGTTTATAATGGAGTAGATGAAAATCTGTTATACAATGAAGGAGATAATGAATTTGGGCTGTTTGTTGGAGCTTTCGTTCCTCAAAAGGGAGTAGATATTTTAATAAACGCAATAAAGGATATTGATTTCAATTTTAAACTTGTAGGGGATGGAAAATTATTTAAAAAAATCGAACGCTTTGTATTGGAAAATAAACTAAAAAATGTAGAACTACTTGGAAAAAGGTCATTTAAAGACGTTGCCTCGTTAATGAGAACATGTAGCTTTCTGATAGTTCCTTCTCGAAGTGAGGGCTTTGGAATGGTTGCTGTGGAAGCAATGGCTTGCTCTAAACCAGTAATTGCTTCTAATGTTGGGGGTTTGAGCGAGATTATTGAAGATGGGGTTAATGGACTGTTATTTGAAAAAGAAAATATTAATGATTTAAGAGAAAAAATTACCCTTCTTGTTAATAATAGAGAGATGAGAAATAACCTTGGAAAAGAAGGAAAAAGATTCTCTAAAAATTTTTCATGGAAAAAATGTGCTGAGGAGGTTTTAAAACTTTATTACGACAGTGTTGATTAAATACCAAATTAATCATACTCTCTCCACGTGTGGCCACACTTTTTACACTTGTAAAATCTTGTTTCCGGTTCATCTGCACATCTTGTCTGTTGCAACCACCAGTATGCCTCCGTATGTCCACACTTTGGACACTCTATCCTCGTTGTTGGTAATGTCTCAAGACCCTCATCTTCTATAACAGTTATTTCCTTTTTCTTAGGTTCTAAATGCTCCTTATATTCATACTCATTACTAACTTCGGCAGTTTCTTCTTCATATCCACAAACAGCACATTTTAATTTTCCATCTTTTGGTAGCATTAGATTTTTACATTTTGGACAAAACTTTACCATCTTTCCACCTCAGGTAATCTTTTATTATTCGCTCATGATCAAAAGCCAACTCTGGCAGAGCATTCAGATCAAAAAACTCCGCCTCTTTTGCATCATCTCCTGCTTTCAGCTTTCCTCCAACAACCTTTAAGATATAAGTTATAGATATTACATGTCCTCTTGGATCCCTTGTAGGAGATGAATAAACTCCTAAGAGGTCTGTTATCTCTGTAATTAATCCCGTTTCTTCTTTAATTTCTCTAATAACTGCATTTTCAACCGTCTCTCCACACTCGACAAAACCTCCGGGGATTGCAAAATATCCCTTAAAAGGAGGATTTTTTCTTTTTATTAGTAATATTTTACCATCCTGCTCGATTATTCCATCTACGGCCACAGCAGGATGAAGATACAACCCATACTTTTTCAGATCCCTCTTTTTTATAAATTTTTTAGAGAATCTCTTCCCGAAAAGATTTGTGGCAATTATTTTTCCACTTATGCAGAAGCACTTTCCTCTCATAAATTCCACGTGATTTTTTGTATTAAAGTTAAAAACGATTTTATATTTTTTGGTAATAAATATTAAAGGAAAATGTTTCACAATATATAAAATTTGTGGTATTCATGAAAAAAGAAATTGAAGTTATAGGATTTGATGATGCTCCATTTAACAGATCAGATAGGGAGTGTATCTTAATAGGAACATATATGAGAGGATCCTGCATAATTGATGGCATTTACTTCCGAAAATTTGAGAAAGATGGAATGGATATAACAGAAAAGATAATTGATGTAGTTAAGGATCGACACTATCCAAAAATAAAAGCTGTTTTTTTATATGGAATTACCTTTGGTGGGTTTAATATAGCTGATATATATGAAATAAACGAAAAAACAGGAAAGCCGGTTATTGTCGTTATAGATAAAAAGCCAAATATTGAGAAAATGTTTTCCGCGATTGAAAAACACTTTAACGATTCTGAAGAAAGAATATCTCTTATAAAAAGCTTTCCAAAACCAGAAAAGTTGAATGATGTATATGTTCAATACGTTGGAACAGATAAAAATTTTGTTAAAAAAGTTATTGAAATTACAAAACTTAAAAGCAAAATTCCAGAATGTTTGAGAATTTCACACTTGATAGGGAGAGGTTTTTTAGATATTAAAAAAGAAGTGTAAGATTTTTCTCATTTTTATTTAGTTTTTATTCCCTCCTGCTTTACAGGATAAGGCATAAACTCAACAGTTCCTCTCTGTTTTAATGGCTGTTTATACAACTCCATCAACATATAAACCTCTTCTGGAACGTTTGTATCAACATCTAATCCAAGTTCTCGAGCTTCTTCAACAGTTATGGGGTAATCATGAGTCCATCTCCCTTCAGTTAAGGTTTTTGATAGTTCTTTTGCCTTTTCTTCTCCATATTTATCTTTTAATAGATTATATACAAATCTTTGAACTTGATTTATAGCTTTCTGTGCTATATCTGCTAATATAATTGTCTGATCATCAGCTTTTTCTACACCCTTTTCTTTAACTGCTTTAACTATACTTGGGGCAGGATACTGACCAAGTTGTGGATCTACTGGGCCTAAGACAGCATTTTCGTCCATAATTATTTTATCCGCTGCAAGTGCAATTAACGTTCCTCCACTCATTGCATAGTGAGGAACTATAACCCTCGTTTCAGAAGGATGGTTTTTTAACGCCTTTGCAATTTGCGTGGCTGCTAAAACCAATCCTCCCGGCGTGTGTATTATCAAGTCGATCGGTTTGTCTTTTGGAGCGGATCTTATGGCCCTTAAAATTTCCTCACTATCTTCAATAGTTATGAATTTATATACAGGAATTCCAAACAATCCAATACTCTCCTGTCTGTGTATCATTGTTATAACTGTTGAATTTCTTTTTCTCGAAAGATCTCTCAAGATTCTTAATCTTGCAAGTTGAAGTTGCCTATACTGTATCTGAGGGGCCATGATCAAATAAAAAAACAACAGCCACCAAATTAATGAGCTTAAAAAACCGCTCAGTGGATCCATACTCTCACGCGTTCAATTTTTATTTTTAATTTTTATTTCGTTTTCAAGATTTTTTTGTTTTTAATTATCTCACTAATTAATTTTGAGGTTCTTGTTATTAAATATTTTTCCTCGTAAGATCTGGAAACATAACAAAACGATAAAATAATAACTAAAAAATAATAAAGAAATAAAAAATAATTAAGACAAAAATGGGATAATGGATTAAAATTACTTAAAAGCTTTATTCTTACGTTTTCCTATCAAATTTTCCTAAGTTTTCATTGCTATTATATTTAATTCTGATTATTTTGTTTTATAATTATCATTATTTAATTATTTTATTCTCATCGCTTTGTTTGTTTTTTCTATTGATTTAAACTTGTCATCTTCCATTTGAAGCATAGCCCTTATACAATCGATATTTTCAGGAACTACGATACTTTCTTGATGAACGGCCTGCATTAAAAAGATCTCTCTGTCTAATACGTTAACACTCTCCTCCCAAATCACAAGTTCGTTTATATCATACCTCAATCTTCCAATATCTCTTCCATATTCAATTATTTTGGCTGTTGAAGTGAATCCGTCCTCTGCTTTAACAGTTATAATCCTTGGTGTTTTTAAAATGGAATCTAAAACATCTTCTCTACTGATATTGCCATCAACCTCTACCATCAATGTGTGTTGATGCATCAATGTTGTTGGAACTATAACCGCAGATGTTAAGATCTTTCCTTCAAGTTCTGGAACAACTGAAACAACATCTGGACCATGATGCGAAGGAACCGTTACTGGATTCGGAGTTATTGCATTTATAGGCCCAGTTTTATCATCGTTTGGATCTGCCGCTCTCCTAACTAACACAACTCTTGCCTTTTTTATGTTGGATACTTCGTTTATTGCATATAAGATCCTACACAACCCGGTTGTGTTGCAAGAAACAACCCTAATATAGTCCTTTCCATAGCATCTATCAAAACTCCACAATGCGTTAAAGCTATCCTCCACATCTTTTGCTTTTTCTCCTCCCTGCAAAATGGCTTTAACCTTGTTTGGTTTGTATATGTTTTCCAAGTTTTGTTTACCTATTTTTTTGGGGGCTCCATCAACGACAATATCTGCTTCCTCTATAACATCTAAAATAGTTCCCTCTACTGGAATACCTGCCTCTTCAAATAGTTTTATTCTTTCTCTGTCAGGAACTGCTACAAAAAGCCTGTATCCCTTCTCAACAGCCAATCTTGCTTCAAAATCTGGCTTGGTTTTACTGACTCCTATAACTTTCATATCATCCTGAACTGCCACAGCATCAGCTACTCTTTTTCCAATAGATCCATACCCATTTATTAAAACCTTTGCTGACATAACCTCACCACTTTTTTGTTCTTAGGCATACACTAAGATGGTTTTGGTTTTTATACTTTTTATAATTTGCAATTCAAAAAATAGGAAAGTTTATATTATAAAATTAAATAAAATTATAATTATTGAGAACAGCAGTTGGGGTGAAAGTGTGATAATAGACGAACTTGTAGAGGTTTCAGGAATTGATAGAAAAAGTTTAAGAAGGATTTTAATTATTTTGGAGTTTTCGCTTAGAAAAAAAGATGGATCTCCAACGAGTTTCGCTGAAAAATTCGAAATACAATCATTTGAAGATCTTTATGAATACTTAAAAGAAATAAAGACAAATCTAAAAAGAGATCATGAAATTGAAGGATTTAATGGCTTAACTGAGATGTGGAAAAGTGTAGCTCCAAGGGCACAGTACTGGATAATGGAGACGTTTGGAGAAGAGAATCCAAGGGATGCTTTGTTCTCTGCAAGTGTCTTTACCATGAGAACCTTTGGAATAATGCTTGATAACCTCCGACTATTAAAAAAGATAATTAAAATGTTGGATGAGTATAAAAAAGAGGTTAGTGAATTTGTTTCTGCTCAGAAGTTTGAAACTGAGGACTTAGAATAATGAGATATATTAAAATCAATAAACCACAATTAGATTAAAGAAGATTGCAGTGCCTTCTTATAACATCTTCCTCATTTAAATTTAATTTCTTCATAATTTCGGCAATTAGCAGATCTAAAAATATCATTGCAGTTTGTTCAAACGTCGTTCCCATTGGAAGATAATCCGATTTTTCAACATCTAATCGTATGATCAATTCGGCAAATTCTGCAATACTTCCACATTCACATACTATTGCAACGATATTATTATTTACTTTTTTTGCTTTTTTTGCAACAGTTAGAACACTTTCCGTTTTTCCACTTCCAGATATTAGGATTAAAATATCGTCCTTCTCATATCTTGGAGTTATTGTCTCTCCAACAAAATAGGAATTAAGCCCAAGATGAAACAGTCGCATTGCAAAACATCTTCCAACATAGCCACTTCTCCCTACTCCAAAAACAAATATTTTTTTGGATTTCATAATCTTTTCTACCAATAGATAAAATTTTTCACTTTCTTGGATTTTTTTTAACATTGAGATATTTTTTAATATTAGGGCTAATTCATCCAATTTCGACACCTATCGAATTTATTTTCACAAATGTATCCAAATTTATTAATTAAATCTAAAAATAACATATATTGTATATAATTATATTCCAACATTAAATAACACAAAACTCAAAAAATCAATGAAACTGTTTATAAAATATGGTGGGGGTGCTGGGATTTGAACCCAGGTCCAGGGATTTCTCCTGCCGTGGTCCAGTGCCCTATAGGCAACTGGAGTCCCCGATGATAGACCTGGCTACACCACACCCCCTCATAAACAAAAATCAACGACACATATAAAAAGTAAAAGGGGTTATATAAATTTTACGGTTTAATAGGAATACGGAGGGATACGATGATTTTGTTGGATGAGAATACAAGAGCAGTAGTTCAGGGAATCACGGGAAGACAGGGAAGTTTTCACACAAAAAAAATGTTAGAATGCGGAACAAAAATAGTAGGCGGAATAACTCCAGGAAAAGGAGGAAAAGATGTTTATGGAGTTCCAGTATTTGATACAGTTAAAGAAGCAGTTAAAGAAACAGATGCAAACGCTTCAGTTATTTTTGTTCCTGCCCCATTTGCCAAAGATGCTGTTTTTGAAGCAATGGATGCAGGATTAGATCTTATAGTTGTTATTACCGAACATATTCCAATACACGACACGATGGAATTTGTTAATTATGCAGAAGACCTTGGAATTAAGATAATTGGACCAAACACTCCAGGAATTGCTTCTCCAAAGGTTGGGAAATTGGGGATAATCCCAATGGAAGTTTTAAAGGAAGGAAGTATAGGAATGGTTTCAAGAAGTGGAACTCTAACATATGAGATAGCAAATCAAATAAAAAATTCAGGTTTTGGTGTTTCAACATGCGTAGGAATTGGGGGAGATCCAATCGTTGGGCTTAGATATGGAGAGATATTAGATCTGTTTGAAAAAGATAAAGAAACAGAAGCAATTGTAATGATCGGAGAGATCGGTGGAGGAGCTGAAGAGGAGGCATCAAAATTTATAAAAAAGATGAAAAAGCCAGTAATTGGATATATTGCTGGACAATCAGCACCCGAAGGAAAAAGAATGGGGCATGCAGGAGCAATAGTTGAAAGAGGAAGAGGAACAGCAGAAAGTAAAATGAGAGCATTAGAAGAGGCAGGGGCTTACGTGGCAAAAAATATATCAGATATTCCGAAGATCCTAAAAGAGATCCTGAAATAAAATAACAAAATAAACAAAATAAAATAATAAGCAAAAGAAACCAACGTTGGTGAGAAGATGCCAACAATAAATATAAAAAAAGCTGACTTAGAGAGATTAACAAACATGCCCTTGGAAGATGAGTTTATTGAAGAAAAATTCCCTATGATGGGTGTTGAAGTTGAAGAGATCTTTGAGGAAGATGGAGAGAAGGTTATTCAATTTTCTATAAACCCAAATAGGCCTGATTATTTAAGTGTTGAAGGTTTAGCGAGGGGTTTTAGAGGGATTATAGGAATAGAGATCGGATTAAAGAGATACGATATTGAAAGATCAGATGTAAAATTATATGTTGAAGATGTTAAAACAAGACCTTTTATAGCCATGGCAATGATTAAAGGGATTATAATAGATGATTATGTTTTAGAGAGTATAATTAACCTCCAAGAGAAATTACACTGGGTCATGGGAAGAGATAGGAAAAAAGTAGCAATAGGAATTCACGATGCAGATAAAGTTAAGCCCCCATTCTACTACAAAGAAGTTAGAGGGGATGAGATTAAATTCGTTCCACTAAACTCAGAGGAAGAGATGACTCCAAGAGAGATTTTAGAGAAACATGAAAAAGGAATAAAATACGCTCACTTAATTAAAGATGATAAGTTTCCAATAATATTGGATAGCGAAGGGAATGTTTTATCAATGCCACCAATAATTAACGGAGAACTAACAAGAGTTACAACAGAAACAAGGAATTTAATAGTTGATGTTACTGGAACTGATAAATATGCAGTAGAAAAAACACTAAATATAATTATTACAGCATTAGCAGAGAGAAAATATGGAAAAATACACTCTGTTGAAGTAATTAAAAATGAAAATGAAAAAACACTTTACCCAAATTTAAAAGAAGATATTTTAGAGACAACACCTGATCATATAAATAAGGTTTTAGGAACAAATCTAACCCCTGGAGCAATAATAAACTACCTAAGAAGATGTAGGTTAGATGCTCAATTTTTAGATAACAAAATAAAGGTTTATGTGCCAGCTTATAGGGTAGATATGTTTGGAGAAGTTGATATTGCAGAAGAAGTGGCTATCGCTTACGGTTATAATAGGTTCTCTGGAGAGTATCCAACCATCGGAACTATTGGAGAACTCAACAAATTAGAAAAGAAATGCGATTTTATAAGAGAAATCATGATTGGATTCGGATTCTATGAAGTTATAAACCTAATGCTCTCAAATGATAATGTTTTATTTAAAAAGATGCGTCTTGAAGACAACAACTACATAGAAGTTTTAAAACCGGCATCAATTGAACATAGAATCGTTAGAAAAAGCATTCTTCCATTATTAATGGAAACCCTACGCTTAAATAAACATAAAGAACTACCACAAAAGATTTTTGAGATCGGAGATTGCGTTATCATAGATAAAAATGCTGAAACAAGATCAAGAGTGGTTAAAAAGATAGCAGGGGTTATTATAGACAATGAAACAAACTTTAATGAGATAAAAAGTTATGTTGAAGGTTTATTAAGAGAGATTAAAATTGATTATGAGCTTGACAACTTTGAGCACCCTTCATTTATCAAAGGAAGATGTGCTAAAATAATAAAAGACGGCAAAATTATTGGCTACTTTGGAGAGATCCATCCAGAAGTTATTATAAACTTTGAATTAGAATTTCCCGTAGTTGGATTTGAAGTAGAGATTGAATAACGATAAAAATAAAGATAAAAGAATTATAATGAAATATTAGTATTAAATATTCCCTGCCTGGTTGTATATCTCTTTAAATAAGCTTTTATTAATTGATATTTTTATTAACAACCCTCATATAAATTTAATTATTTTTAAGTCATTATCTTAAAAGTTTGTGGTGGTATCTGTGGAAAAAATAGAGGAGATTAGAAATATTGCTTTAAATGTATTTATCATTGTTTTGGCCATGTATATAGTTGTGTTAATATATACTTATCTCCAAACTTACATTCCCTACAATGTGTATTATCTTGAATCTCATCTTAAACTTGTTGTGGAGATATTTGGAATAATTGTTGTTCTGTTGTATATTCCAAAATTAAAGGACATAACATACTCTTTCATTAAAGAATTTTACAATATGTTTAAAAAACTATCAACTGGGCAGATTTTTGTAGTGTTGGCAATTTTGTTGCTCATTTATTCAGCAATCTCTTTGGCTTTTAATAGAGAAGATTACGCAAACGCAGTAGCAATTTTGAGTTATTATTTTTTAACATTTGGTGTTTTAAATGAATTTTTTGATTATATTTTAGAAAAAAGGTTATATTATTTAACGAACACATTAAAAACATTCATTTCTTTGATTCTTATTGCAATATTGATATACTACACTCCTGATATTAAAGAATATTTCTCACATTTAGATATATTAATTGCTTTTATAGCTGTTTTGTATTTAGCACTAAAACTTAAAAAATTAATAAAATAGTTAAAAAAAGAAAAAAAGTTTTTTAATTAGCTATTTTTCTTGTTCATGTAGAAGTATGCTCCAGCAACTATTATTATTAGAATAATTATTCCGACAACTATTAACGTCCATGAACTGCCTCCTGATGTCTCTGTTGCAGTTGTTGTGTTCTCACTGCTTGTGGTTTTTTCACTTGTTGTTGCTGGTTGTTGAGATGTTGCTGCTGTATTTTCATTGCTTGTAGTTGGAGCTGTTGATTCAGTAGTTGTTGTATTTGTTATTATTGTTGTTGTGTTAGTTGTTTCATTTACTGTTGCATTTTCTTCAGTTGGAACTGCTACTGCAAAGATACTGAATCCTGGAGTGTATGCCTTATAATACACGTTCTCTGAGTCAGATATTGTTTTCTCTGTGTGTAGTTCTTCCCACTTGTAGTGGTATCTCAGCATTACAACCTTGTCAGGATCGTATCCGTTGCTTTCAAGCCATTTTTTAGATACTGCAAATTTGATCCAACCTTTTGGCTCAATAGGTTTTCCTGTAGTTTCGTCTATAACTTTTATTTCAACTATATTATAGAATTTGAATGCTTTTAGTGGTTCTACATTACTTGGTAATTTTGAAAGTTTTTCTAATTCTACTTTTACTTTAACTTTTTCGTTGTATTCTAACATTAATCCCAATATTCCTAATTTTTCAGCGTCATCTTCAGGTATTGGTATGTTTGTAACAGCTCCCGGTTGCAGTTGTGTCATTATTGACGATGATGCAACAACTATACTTGATGTTGATTCTGAAGATTTACTACCCCCTCCTGAATAAACGTATGATCCTCCTGAACTTGTTGATGATATTGTTGATGGTAATACATCTACACTGCTCTCCTTTGTGAATGTAACTTTGCTTCCATCTGATTTAACAACGACAACTTCCAGTTTTATATTGTAGGTTCCTGATGATTCAGGTTTCCAGTCAATATCGTATGAAATTGTTGCTGAATTTTGGCTATTTAAAACATTGTATCCATATCCATATCCAGCAATGTATCCATAACCATAACCGTAACCGTATCCGGTTTGGTAAGAGATATAACCATAACCGTAACCACTTCCATTTATATAATCATAACCATATCCATAACCTTGTACTGCATTGGTTTCAGGATCAACTTTTATTTCGACAATTTCACTTG
>JAADDS010000034.1 GCA_013153845.1 Methanococci archaeon
CAGCAGCAGCTCTACTAACTCTCTCTGCTCCTGCCTTTTTCAAAATTCTTTCAAATGGTGCAACTGGAAGCTCAGCCATAATATCACCTCACAAAAGATTTTCAATAAATGTTCTTATAAAATGCAGTATTTAAAATTTTCGGTTATATTTCAGTTGTTATGCTAAAAAGATCTTAAAGGAGATGATAACGGTTAAAAAGAATAACACTTATAAAATTATATGATGCGATCGCTCCACTTTCTATATACTATATATTGGAGTTGATTGATAACATCTATTTAAAGACCCAAATATTTTTAAACTATTATTCAAACTATTTTTTAAGAGAAGATATAATCTTGTTAATATAACAAAAACAGTTGAAATATAAAAAGGAAATAACAAAGTAAAAAAACAAAGTAAAAATGCTGATTGGGATATTATGATTATAACCATTGCATCAGGAAAAGGAGGAGTTGGAAAAACCACCACATCTGCCTCTTTGGCCGTATCTCTTGCAAAATTGGGAAAAAAGGTTTTAACGATAGATGGGGATATATCAATGGCAAATTTGGGGGTCTTATTTAACTTAGAAAGAAAAAAGCCCTCATTACACGAAGTATTGAGTGGAGAGGCAGATGTTAGAGAAGCGATCTATAAACACAAAACAGGAGTTTATGTTCTTCCCACAAGTTTATCTCTTGAAGGATATAAAAAATCAGATATTGATTTACTTCCAGATGTTGTGAATGAAGTGGTAGACGATTTTGACTATATAGTGATCGATGCTCCTGCAGGATTAAACAGAGAGATGGCAACACACTTGGCAATTGCAGATAAACTACTTCTTGTTGTTACTCCTGAGATGTTTTCAATCATTGACGCTGTTAGGTTAAAAGAGAGTGCAGAAATGGCAGGAACCCCTCTTCTTGGTATTGTGTTAAATAGAGTTGGAAGGGATTTTGGGGAGATGAGACGGGACGAGATAGAGATGATTATAAAGGGAAAGGTATTAGTTGAAGTTCCGGAAGATGAGAGTGTTAGGGCAGCAGCACTAAAAAAAATGTGTGTTATTGAATATAAAAAAAATTCTCCTGCTTCTTTGGCATATATGAAATTGGCTTCAATAATATCAGGAGTTCCTGTTTACATTGAAGAAGATGTTGGAACTAAACATCATAACTTAACCATAATTGACAAAATCAAAAGATATTTAAAATTAAAACTTTAAAAAATAAAAAATAAGGAAATAAAATAAAAAATAACTTAAAAAATAACTTACCTCATTTCATTGCTTTAATTATCCTTATTCAAATAAACAGTATACGTTGGAAATGCCATTTCTATCCCTTCTTTCTCAAATTCCTTTTTTATTTTTAAATTTATCTCATCAATTGCATTTAAATAATAATCGAATCCCATGTTTCTTATAAAATACTCAACTCTCAAATTTAGAGACCAATCCCCATACTCTTTGAAGTGAACCCTATATGGAGGAAGAGTAGCAGGATGTTCCTCCAGTATTGTTTTCACAATTTCTTTTGCTTTTTCTATTTTTTCTACTGGTGTGTCGTATGTTAAGCCAATAGTCGTTAAAACTCTTCTTCTATCCCTAACTGTTAAATTTTCAATTGCTGAATCTAAAAGCTCAGAGTTTGGAATTGTTATTAGTGTATGATCAAACGTTCTTATTCTTGTGCTTCTAATACCAATCTCTTCCACTATCCCTTCTGCTCCTTTAACCTTTACCCAGTGCCCTAAACTAAACGGCTTATCTATTAATATTAAAATGCCCGCAATAAAATTTTTTATTGTATCTTGCATTGCCAGGGCAACTGCTAAACCACCAACACCCAAACCTGCCAATAAAGCGGTAATATCATACCCAACTGAGCTTAAAGCAGTTAACAACCCGAGGATAATTGTTAAGATCTTTACAACTTTTTTGAGTGGTTTTATTATATGCTCATCCAACTCTGTTTCTGTTCTCTCTGTCAAGGGGATGAGGTAGTGCTCAAATACCCCATCTAAAAATTTAACTGCAAAATATGTTGCACATAGAATAACTACTACTTTAACTGATTCGTTTATTATTTTAAATAGATAATCTGGCAACGTTAAGAATCTTAAACCAAAATAAAAAAATATCGTAACAACCAATACAATTATTGGCAGATCAATAGCATCTAACAATATATCGTCAAATTTTGTTTTAGTTTTGTTTATTATGCGTTTTAAGTAGTTTCTTATAATCCTATCAACGATTTTTCCAACCAATACACCAAACACCGCTATTAGTATAAAAATTATTATATTGTATAGATCGTTTCCAAAGACCTCCATTTCCTCTCCCCCCTAAAAATATCTCACTTTCTACCTCTCTGTATCTCATAAATTCTTTCCACATCTTTTACAGTGTTTATATCATCCTTTCCCTTATCAAATCTAAATCTTACAACCCTTGGAAACCTTAGGGCATAACCACATGGATACTTATCTGATTTCTGAATTTCTTCATAAGCAACTTCAATAACAATTTTTGGTTCAACTTCAACCTCCTCTCCGAGATCTCTTTTTATTATTTTGTCAATTTCCTCTTTTAACATTTCCAAATCCGCTTCACTTAATCCAGTTCCAACATAACCTATCGGATATAGATTCCCTTCTTCATCTTTAACGCATATTTCAAACGATCCATACCAATCTTTCCTCTTTCCCATTCCTCTCTTTGCCTTTGTTATAACAACATCTAAACTTTCAAGAGTTGGTTTAAACTTATACATTGTCCTAACTCTACTACCTGGAGTGTAAGGGGCTTTTAGGTTTTTTATCATAACCCCTTCATGCCCGATTGATAAACTCCAATTGTAAAATTCCCTTGCCTCCTTTGGATCATCACTAACTAATTTGTAGGAAATATCCACAATCTTGTCAGATTTTAACTCTCGTTCTATTCTTTCCCGTTCTGTCCTCCAATCGTTTTCATAACCTACAATATCTTCTAATTCTTTTCTTCTTTTTTCAAATTCCTCATCTATCAAAGATGTTCCGTTTTTATAGAGAATATCAAATAAATAAACTCTCAAATTTATTTCTTTCATCATCTTTCCAATGTCATATTTCCTTCTAAATCTCCTAAGAATGTCTTGGAAAGGCCTTGGTTTTCCTGTTTGTTTATCTATTGCAACACACTCTCCTTCTACAATTAACTCATCAACATTTATCTTTTTAATCGCATCCACAATTTCTGGAAGAGCATTTGTAACATCTTCCAATCTTCTACTGTATATTTTAACTTTATCCCCTCCTTTGTGAATTTGAACTCTCGCCCCATCATATTTCGTCTCAAATTGGGCTTTTCCCATCTCCAATAATGCCTCTTCAATTGAAGGGGCTAATTGTGCCAGCATAGGTTTTATCGGCCTAAATAATCTTAACTTCAAGTCCTCACTTTCTAACTCATTTTTAATTAATTTTTCAGCCAATAGTCCAATGTCATTGGTTATAGCATATATCTTCTCCAACTTTTCCTTTGGAACGTTGAAGTAAACTGAGAGAGCATCAAGTATCGTAGGAACGTTCATACCAAGTCGCATATCCTCTAAAATCAATCTTGCTAAGTATCTACACTCTATTGGAGAGGCCCTCATAAACAAACTACTTATTAATCTTAATTTCTTCTTTTGGGAGCCCTCTCCTTCAATCTCTCCAACTCTTTTTAAGGTTTCATAAACATCATCCACAGTTAAAGGAGATAGAAGCAAAGATAGCTGTTTTGTTTTTGATTTTAACTGTTCTACTGCAAACCCAATATCTCCTGTCTCTTTAATCTTTTCTAATAATTCCTCTTTTTTAATTCCCATCGAAGTTATTGCATTTATTAGTAGTTTTTCTCCAATGCCAAGTTCCCTTTCGTCATATTCGGGATATACTCTTCCAATAGCCATATAACATATTTTCTTTAAATCTTCTGGTTTTCCTTTTTCTTTAACAAGATCTATTAATTTAATGAAATAATCCCTTTTCTCTAACCGTTTTGTTGTATTTTCTATTTTATCAAATATCTCACAAACATCTTTCCAAAGCATTATTTCACCAAAAAATTGTTATTATTTTCTAATCCGCATGTCTTTTATTTAAATAAAACTAAAAAACTAAATCAGTACTGGGGAAACCCTTCTTTACCAATTAAAGGAACAAAAGCCACGTCTCCATAGTCCTTCATAATCAATTCGTCTCCTTTTTTCTCTACCAATACTAACTTTTGTAAATATTTCCCAACAGGCATTAATAACTTTCCACCATCTTTTAATTGCTCTATTAACGCTTTTGGAATCTTTGGGCCAGCTGCGGTAACGTAGATCCTATCGTAAGGGGCTAACGGTTTATATCCGAGCGTTCCATCTCCCACAACTACAATCACGTTATCGTATCCTAACTTTCTTAAAGTTTTCTCAGCTTTTTCTGCTAACTCTGGAATTCTTTCAATACTAACTACCAATCCTTCTTTTCCAACAATCTCAGCAGTTATCGCTGCGTGATAACCGCAACCTGTTCCAATTTCTAACACTTTCATCCCTGGTTTCAAGTCCAAAAGTTCACTCATCAATCCAACCATGTGAATTGCTGAGATCGTTTGTCCATGGCCAATATCCAAGGGAGTGTCTACATAGGCATATTTTCTCAGATGTTCTGGAATAAACTCCTCCCTTGGAACCTTCATCAGTGCATCTATAACCCTCTTACTTTTAATATATCCCTCTCTTATAAGTTTTTCAATAACTCTTCTTTTTTCCTCGTCAAGATCCATAATCTTCCCCTCTTTCTAATCTCTTATTTCTATCATTTCCATTTTTTATTATTTCATTACATTACTTTATTTTTATCCTTTGTTTTGAGTAGAGTTTTTATATCATATGGCATAGCAAAATAATTATAATGATTATTGATTAACCTTAACCTTATGAAATTAACAGTCAAATTCGGAGTTCTAGATCATAAAAAGATGCCATATTTTAAATATTCTGAATTATAGGTGTTTGTTATGGTGGAGGACTCATTTTTAACTGAAACGCAAATAAAGGTATTAAAATTAAGAAAAAAAGGCCTTACTCAGGAGGAAATTGCGAAAATACTTGGGACAAGTAGAGCAAACATAAGTATGATAGAAAAAAGAGCGAGAGAAAATGTAAAAAAGGCCAGAAACACTTTAAGAATATATAACAAGATAATGGCCCCGATCTTTCTCGATATTGAAGAGGGAACTGACGTGCTTGAAATACCTGAAATTGTTTTTAAAGAAGCAGATACCGCTGGAATAAAAGTAAAATATAATACATTAGAACTTTTAGATGTTTTAAAAAATTCTGCCTCAGAATTTATTGAGAAAAGAACAGTTAAGAAGAAATTTAGAATATATGTCCTTGAAAATGGAGATATTGATGTAGGACAGATTTAAATTATATTTAAACCCAGATAAGGAGGTGTGTAAATGAAAATAATAAAAGAAATTCCTCAAAAGCAGACAATAAAACTCATGCCTGAAAATTTAGACGATCTTTGGGTTATCTACAACATAATAGAAGAAGGGGATAAAATATTTGCAATAACTGAAAGAAGAGTTCAGGATAAAGGAGATATGATAAGAGCAGATAGGGGAGCTAAGAAAAAAATGTTTTTGGGAATTGAGACAAAGAACGTTGAATTCGACGAAAACACGAAACGAGTTAGAATTCTTGGAACTATAATTAGCGGACCTGAGGATGTTCCTCTTGGAAGTCATCACACGATAGAAGTTAAACCCTACGATGAGCTCTCAATAGAAAAGGACTGGAAAAAATGGCAAATAGAAAGAATAAAAGATGCAATTAATTCCTCAAAAAGACCAAAAGTTTTGGTTGTAATAATGGATGATGAAGAGGCAGAAATATTCGAAATCAGAGATTATAATATAAAAGAGATCTGCTCAATAAAATCCCACTCATCAAAAAAACTTGACTACAAGATAAATGAAGAGTTAAAAAAAGAGTATTATCATGAGATAGCGAAGGTTTTATCGGAGTATGATGTTGATAATATTTTGGTTGCAGGCCCAGGATTTGCAAAAAATAGTTTTTATAACTTTATCTCATCACAATATCCCGACTTAAAAAGAAAAATTGTAGTTGAAAGTATTTCAACAACATCAAGAGCAGGAATGAATGAAGTTATTAAAAGAGGGATAATAAACAGAATCTACAAAGAATCAAGGGTTGCAAAAGAAACTCAACTAATAGAGAAACTATTGGAGGAGATAGCAAAAAAAGGATTAGCTGTTTACGGAATTGATGAAGTAAAAAAAGCGTTGGAGTATTCTGCAATAGACACCTTACTGGTTTCAGACAGTTTTGTTCGAAATAGAGAAATTGAAGAAATAATAAGTCGTGTAGAGGAGATGGGTGGGAAAGTTGTAATCGTCTCATCAGAACACGATTCTGGAAAGCAATTAAAGGCATTAGGAGGGATAGCAGGGTTATTGAGATTTCCTATTGAATAAAACTTTAAGAAAGTTTCATCAAAATAAATATGAATTAAGGATTTTGCACTCTCTTTAACTCCTCTCTAAGTTTAAGATTTTGAATGAAATTAACAATATCTCCATGAGTTCTCTCTAAAATTCCCCTACAAATATCCTGTTTTCTCCTCAAATTATCAACTACGTGGTAATAATCAAAATTCATTAAAAACTCATAAATATCTTCCATAAATCTAAAAAATCTCTCCACATTTTCTAAGTTATCATCTTTCATTGCTTCTAAAACCTCCCTCCTCAACTCTCCAACTACATCTGCCAAGCCCAATATGTAATTTTCTTTTCTAACAAATTCAACATCTTTATATCTTGGAATTTTATCATTAAATTTTATCTCATAAAGAGATAGTGCCTCTACAAACTCCTGCTGAGGTGTAGATAGATAATTAACAAATTCTGGGAAAGTTGCTAACGAATTCAAGTTTTTAATCTTTTCAGCGATTTTATTTAACTCTTCTTCAAACTCTCTGCCATCATCCGCTTTGTGTATCTTTCTTATCAACATTGCACAATCTCTCGTTATCTCTCTCGATAACTTCAATACCTCCTCCCTAACCTCATCTTTATTTGCAAGATAATCCACAAGATAACCTACATCTTCCACACTGATCACCAAAAATTTTATATACCTATTGTGTTGTATTTGATTATACACTCCTCCTTTTCTTTTTGATCATATTTAATTTTAAGTTTATATAATGCAAACCTGAAAAGCCCACAGGGGCAATGACAGGTTTGCGAAATCGAGCAAACCATATAATTTACCTTAATACTTTATATAATCCTAAAACAGTAAAAAATAAAAATCGAAAACACTTGGATTTTAAAGAACATCAAAATGTATTCGGGAGGTTAGATTATGGGATTGAGTATTAATAGACCAAGAAGAGGATCGTTAGCATTTAGTCCAAGAAAAAGAGCAAAAAGACCAGTTCCAAGAATTAGAAGCTGGCCAGATGAAGAGACAGTAAGATTACAGGCATTTCCAGTTTATAAAGCAGGAATGAGCCATGCATTCATAAAAGAAGATAATCAAAAAAGTCCAAAAGCAGGGCAAGAAGTGTTTACTCCAATCACAATATTAGAAGCACCACCAATCAATGTATGTGCTATAAGGGTCTATGGAAGAAACGAAAGAAACTACTTGACAACATTAACAGAGGTCTGGGCAGACAACTTAGACAAGGAATTAGAAAGAAAAATAAATCTTCCAAAAAAAGAAGAAAGAAAGACAATCGATGATTTAGAGGCAATAAAGGATAAAATAGAAGATGTTAGAGTTCTCGTTCATACAAATCCAAAATTAACTTGCTTGCCAAAGAAAAAACCAGAGATCTTGGAAATTAGAATTGGAGGAAAAGACATCGAGGAGAGATTAAACTACGCCAAAGAGATTTTAGGTAAGCAGTTAAACATTACAGATGTATTCCAAGAAGGAGAATTAGCAGACACAATTGGAATCACAAAAGGTAAGGGCTTCCAAGGACAGGTTAAAAGATGGGGAGTTAAAATACAATTTGGAAAGCATGCAAGAAAAGGGGTTGGAAGACACGTTGGTTCTATTGGGCCATGGCAACCAAAGATGATCATGTGGACAGTTCCAATGCCAGGACAAATGGGTTATCATCAAAGAACAGAATATAACAAAAGAATATTAAAAATTGGGAACAATGGAGAAGAGATAACTCCAAAAGGTGGCTTCTTACACTATGGAGTTATAAAAAACAACTATGTTGTATTAAAAGGTTCAGTTCAAGGGCCTGCAAAAAGATTAATTGTATTAAGAAGGGCTATAAGACCAGAAGAGCCATTAATAAAAGTTCCAGAAATAACATACATAAGCACAACATCAAAACAGGGGAAATAAGTAAGAAAATTTGAAAATTAGAAAATATAATAAAATTAAATAAAATAACAAAGAAAATAATAAAAAGAAAAACAAAAAAGAGATCAAAACACCTAAAAATAAAAATTATCCAAAAATTAAGGAAATAAAGGGAATAACTGAACTAAAAAGGATCGAATATTAAATAATGGAGAGAGAAGGTGGATAGTAATGAAGGCAGTTGTTTATAACCTCAACGGAGAAGAAATAAAAGAAATCGACCTACCCTCAATATTCGAAGAAGAATACAGACCTGATTTAATAAAAAGAGCATTTTTATCTGCATTCACGGCAAGATTACAGCCAAAAGGATCTGACGTATTAGCAGGTTTAAGGACAAGTGCCAAAAACATTGGTAAAGGCCATGGTAGAGCAAGAGTAGATAGAGTTCCACAAGGATGGGCTGCAAGAGTTCCTCAGGCAGTTGGTGGAAGAAGAGCTCATCCTCCAAAAGTTGAAAAGAAATTATGGGAAAGAGTAAATAAAAAAGAAAGAATTAAAGCAATAAAAAGTGCTATTGCAGCAACAGCAAATCCTGAATTGGTTAAAGAAAGAGGGCATGTATTTGAATTTGAAAACTTACCTATTGTTGTAGAGGAGTCATTTGAAAATCTACAAAAAACAAAAGATGTATTTGCTGTCTTTGAAAAGTTGGGAATTGATAAAGATGTTATAAGGGCAAAGAATGGAATTAAAATTAGAGCAGGAAAAGGTAAAATGAGAGGAAGAAGATACAGAAAACCAAGAAGTGTTTTAGTTGTTGTTGGAGATAAATGCGAAGCAATTTTAGCTTCAAGAAACCTTCCAGGAGTTGATGTCATAACAGCCAAGGACTTGGGGATAATACACTTAGCCCCTGGAGGAGTTGCTGGACGATTAACCGTTTGGACAGAAAATGCAATTGAAAAACTAAAAGAGAGATTTGAATAAGTTTGATTTTTTCAAAATATTATAATAACTTGTAAAAAAAGAAAATATCGAAACAAGGGGATAAAAATGGACGCCTTTGACGTAATAAAAATGCCAGTAGTAACGGAAAAGACCGTTAAAATGATAGAAGAAGAAAATAAATTAGTATTCTATGTAGATAGAAAAGCTACAAAAGAGGATATAAAAAAGGCAATGAAAGAGTTATTTGATGTGGAAGTTGAAAAAGTAAACACGTTAATAACTCCAAAAGGAGAGAAAAAAGCATATGTTAAATTAAAACCAAAATATGATGCAACCAAAATTGCAGCAAGCTTAGGAATCTACTAAACATAAAAACTATTAAATGACAAAGAATGTAAATGTTATAATAAACAAATGATAAATAATGAAATAATGGAAATTTCTCTCTATTCAAACTGATAAATTTATCACTAAATCAAACGTCAAAACACTTTAAAATTTACCTCAAGTGGTGGTGAAAATGGGAAAAAGATTGATCTCTCAAAGAAGAGGTAGAGGATCTTCAGTTTATACTTGTCCTTCACACAAAAGAAGAGGAGAAGCAAGATACAGAAAATTCGATGAGTTAGAAAAAGGAGGAAAAGTTATTGGAAAAATCGTTGATATACTCCACGATCCAGGAAGAAGTGCTCCTGTTGCAAAAGTTGAGTATGAAACAGGAGAAGAGGGATTATTGGTTGTGCCAGAAGGAGTAAAAGTTGGAGATATTATTGAATGTGGTGTCTCTGCAGAGATAAAACCCGGAAACATTCTACCATTAGGATCAATTCCAGAGGGGATTCCTGTCTTTAACATAGAATCAATTCCAGGAGATGGAGGAAAGCTAGTAAGAGCAGGGGGCTGCTACGCTCATATCTTAACCCACGATGGAGAGAGAACCTATGTCAAATTACCTTCAGGACATATTAAAGCACTTCACTCCATGTGTAGAGCAACAATAGGCGTTGTTGCAGGAGGAGGTAGAAAGGAGAAACCATTAGTTAAGGCAGGAAAGAAATACTATGCAATGAAAGCAAAAGCAGTTAAATGGCCAAGAGTTAGAGGAGTTGCAATGAACGCTGTCGATCACCCATTCGGTGGAGGAAGACATCAACACACTGGAAAACCAACAACCGTTTCAAGGAAAAAAGTTCCACCAGGAAGGAAAGTTGGACATATATCTGCAAGAAGAACGGGAGTTAGAAAATAATTTAAATTTTATTTTTTAAGGAAATAAAATAAGAAATACTATAAAATTAATATTGAAAAAGATAATGTAAAAAAACGTTAAAAATAGACGGGAGAAGGATGAGAAAAATAATTTAAGGTGAATAATAATGGCATCTGTAAAAAGAAGAAGAATCAAAAAGAAAAAACAAGTAATTTCAAGAAAGATTGAATTTAAGTATAGAGGATACACGTTAGAGGAGTTGCAACAAATGCCTTTAAGAGAGTTCGCAAAGTTGTTGCCTGCAAGACAGAGAAGAACATTATTAAGAGGATTAACCCCACAACAGAAAAAATTAGCAATGAAAATCAAAAAAGCGAGAAGATTATTAAATAAAGGAAAAGAACCAAGAACTATAAGGACACATTGTAGGGATTTTGTTGTAACTCCTGATATGGTTGGAATAACCTTTGGAATTTACAACGGAAAAGAGTTTGTAGAAGTGAAGATCTCTCCTGAGATGATTGGGCATTATTTAGGAGAGTTTGCGTTAACAAGAAAACCAGTTCAGCATGGAAGCCCAGGTATGGGAGCTACAAGAAGTTCAATGTTCGTTCCAATCAAATAATCCCGCAATTGTTTCTTTTTTATTTTATTTTTATTTTTTTATTTAATTGTCTATTTATATATGTGGATAAACTGTTGACTATTAAATTCGTCAACCCATTAAAATTTATTTAGATATTTTTTAAAAATATTGAAATACATTTGTTAATCAAAAACTATAAATATAAGTGTAAATATTTAATGCGTTAAAGCAGATAACCCAACTACAAAAACAAATTTAGAAGTAGAATTAAATAATTAAAAATAAAACTACATTATAAAAAATAAAAAACAGACATTTTAGGTGAAAATAATGTTCGAAGCATGCGAATCAAAATTAGATATAATAAAAAATTTTATTCCCTCATGGTTTGCAGCGGTAATGGGAACAGGAATCTTAGCAATAGATAGCTTACTTTATTCAACCTATTTCCCACTATTAAAGAGTTTAGCATTTCTGCTATTTTATTTCAACATAATCATGTTTTTTATATTCATAATTCCATGGACATTAAGATGGATAATGTTTCCAAAAAATGCATTTGCTGACTTAAAACATCCAATATTGAGCTCTTTCTACCCAACAGTTGCAGTTGCATGCCTTGTATTGGCCTCCGACTTTATAATGATTGCAAATAACATGTTTATCGGAGAGATCTTCTGGTGGTTGGGAGTTGTTGGAATGCTTATATTCAGCACAATAGTAACGTTTTACATGTTTAAATCTGAACACATAAAATTAGATCACGTAAATCCCGGGTGGTATATTCCTCCAGTAGGTTTACTTGTTATGGCAATCGCTGGCAGTTTATTAATGCCACACTCCTCCGGACTTCTCTACGAGTTAATCACTCTTGTAAACTACTATGGATTAGGATCTGGGTTGTTCGCATATTTAGCACTACTGGCAATAGTCATGTATAGGTTTATATTACACAACCCCCTTCCCTCTGCATTAGCCCCTACAATATGGATAAATCTCGGTCCAATAGGGGCAGGAATAATAGCAATAATAAATCTGGTTAACAACTCTCCGCTTGTCTCAGTTAAAAACCCATTCTATATATTTTCCTTTTTATTCTGGGGTTTTGGTCTTTGGTGGACTATAATGGCAATTATAATGACGATCTACTACATAAAAAACCTAAAACTACCTTACGGAATGCCATGGTGGGCTTTTATCTTCCCCCTCGGAGCTTATGTTGCTTCATCTCACTTAATATTTAATCTATTTAAACTGAATATTGTAGATTACATCGGCTTTGCACTCTACTGGCTACTACTCTTCCTGTGGACGATAACTTTAATAAAAACAATAAACAAAGTTTATACGGGAGAGTTATTCAAAGGTTAACTGGTGATAAAAATGTGCAAAAAATATGAAAAGATCCTCTATCCAACAGATTTCTCTGAGACCGCTGAACTTGCCTTAAATCATGTAAAAGCATTTAAAAAACTTAAATCAGAAGAAGTTGTAATACTACACGTCATAGATGAAAGAGAAATAAAAAAGAAAGATATATTATCTTTACTTTTAGGTGTAGCTGGGCTAAATAAATCAGTTGAGGAATTTGAAAAGGAATTAAAAGATAAACTAATGAAAGAGGCAGAAAGTAAGATAGAACCAATTAAAAAAGAACTTGAAAATATAGGTTTTAAAGTTAAAGACCTTATAGTTGTTGGCGTTCCACACAAAGAGATCGTAAAAGTGGCAGAAGAAGAGCAAGTAGATATTATAATAATGGGATCCCACGGTAAAACCAATCTAAAAGAAATACTCCTCGGCTCCGTTACAGAAAACGTGATTAAAAAATCAAAAAAACCTGTTTTAATAGTTAAAAGGAAAAAAGTTGAATAAAATAAAATTAGCCAATATATTAAACCTAATTATTTTTTAAGAAAAGGTGAGAATCATGGACATTAACTCAATGAAAAAAAAGCCACTATACAGCGGAAAGGCAAAATCAATTTACGAAATTGACGATGAAAAAGTGTTAATAGAATTTAGAGACGATATAACTGCTGGAAATGGAGCTAAGCACGATGTTAAAGAAGGAAAGGGGTATCTAAACGCTTTAATCTCATCAAAGTTGTTCGAGATCTTGGAGGAGAATGGAATTAAAACCCATTACATAAAATACATAGAACCAAGATATATGATTGCTAAAAAAGTTGAGATAATCCCAATAGAAGTGATCGTGAGAAATATCGCAGCAGGAAGCTTATGCAAAAAATATCCTTTTGAAGAAGGGAAAGAATTACCTTTCCCAATTGTTCAATTTGACTATAAAAACGATGAATACGGAGATCCTATGCTAAATGAAGATATTGCAGTGGCTTTAAACTTAGCAACAAGAGAAGAATTAGAAGAAATCAAAAAAATTGCATTAAAGGTTAATGAAGCATTAAAAAAATACTTTGACGAAAAAGGTATTTTATTGGTGGATTTCAAAATTGAAATTGGTAGAGATAAAGATGGCAATTTATTGGTTGCAGATGAGATAAGCCCAGATACTATGAGGTTATGGGATAAAGAAACAAGAGATGTATTGGATAAAGATGTATTTAGAAAGGATTTAGGGGACGTTATTGCAAAATATAAGGTAGTTGCTGAGAGATTGGGTCTATTATAAATAAAATTTTTGGTGATAGGATGTATAAAGCAACAGTTATAATAAAATTAAAAAAAGGGGTTTTAAATCCTGAAGGAAGGACAATAAACAGGGCATTAAACTTTTTAGGATTCAATAACGTTAAAGATGTTCAAACATACAAGATGATCGATATGATCATAGAAGGAGATAACAGAGAAGAGATCGAGAAAGAAGTTGAAGAGATGTGTAAAAAGTTATTAGCAAACCCTGTTATTCACGATTATGAGATAAAAGTTGAGAAGATTTAATAACTCTTTTTTAATTTTTTGTGAAATTCATACCAAATAAATAAAATAGAAAATATTAACAAGTTGTTATCTTAAATCATAAGTAGATGTCCTTCATTTATATTATTATATTATTAAAAAAATTTATACTATATCAAATTCAAATGACGTTGATAATCTTCAATCTATTGCCCAAAAATTTGATATTTAAGGTTGAGATTATGAGAGTTATTGATAAAAATGATTTATTAAATAACTTTATATATTTTGTAATAAATGGAAATCATAGGAAACAGATTATTATTTTAAAGACCGAAAAATACAACAGAGAAGATAAAATTATCTATTTTTCTAAGAGTCCATTTAAAAGTTTAAAGATGTTCAAAACAAACAAAACATGAATTTTATAAATCCAGACATAAACATTAACTCTAAAATCATATAAGTTAAAAGAAAAACATTAATTGAAAATGCAGAATTAATAATTTAAAAACTCACTTGAATCTAAATTTATAATAGGTAATTAAAGAATTGGAGAGCGGTGATTAAATGGAAAAAAAGAAACTTATTTTATTTGATTTTGATAGCACATTGGTTAATAATGAAACAATAGATGAGATTGCAAAAGAAGCAGGAGTTGAAGAAGAGGTTAAAAAAATCACAAAAGAAGCGATGGAAGGAAAATTAAACTTTGAGCAATCTTTAAGAAAAAGAGTAAACTTACTAAAAGATCTCCCAGTCGAAAAAGTAGAAAATGCTATGAAGAGGATAACGTTAACAGAAGGAGCCGAAGAGACCGTTAAAGAGTTAAAAAATAGAGGATATATTGTTGCTGTTGTTAGCGGTGGATTTGATATTGCAGTTAATAGGATTAAAGAAAAATTGGGATTGGATTATGCTTTTGCAAATCGGCTAATTGTTAAAGATGGCAAACTAACAGGAGAAGTTGAAGGAGATGTTTTAAAAGAAGATGCAAAAGGGGAGATACTGCAAAAAATAGCCGAAATTGAAGGAATAAAATTAGAAGATACTGTTGTTGTAGGAGATGGGGCTAATGATATAAGTATGTTCAAAAAGGCAGGTTTTAAAATAGCTTTTTGTGCTAAACCAGTATTAAAAGAAAAAGCAGATGTTTGCATTGAAAAAAGAGATCTGAGGGAGGTTTTAAAATATTTAAAAAGAGAGGAGGGATAACATGATTGAAAATGCCATAAAAAAAATAGTAGAGTTTAAAGATTTAGATAAAAAAGAAGCAGAAGAAGTTATGGAAGAAATCATGAGTGGATATGCAAAACCCACACAAATTGCCTCACTATTAACTGCTTTAAGAATGAAAGGGGAAACAATAGACGAAATAACTGCTTTTGCAGAAATCATGAGAAAACATTCAATAAAAATACATCCAAATGTTCCTAAGCTTTTAGATACCTGCGGAACCGGGGGAGATAACTTAAACACATTCAATATAAGCACTGCCACTGCCTTCGTCGTTTCAACCTACGTTCCAGTAGCAAAACATGGAAATAAAGCAGTTAGTAGTAAAAGTGGTAGTGCAGACGTTTTAGAAGCATTGGGGGTTAATTTAAATGTCCCTATGGAGAAAATAAAAAGATCCATTGAAGAATTAGGAATTGGATTTTTATTTGCCCCCCAATTCCATCCAGCAATGAAGTATGCAACACCCGTTAGGAGAGATTTAGGAATTAGAACTGTTTTTAATGTTTTAGGTCCTTTAACTAATCCCGCCAATGCCAATTATCAACTAATGGGCGTTTATGATGAAAAATTAACTGAAAAATTAGCAAATGTATTAAAAAATCTCGGATTAAAAGGAGCACTTGTAGTTCATGGGAGTGGAATGGACGAAATAACAACAATTGGAAAAACAAAAATCTCAGAAATGAAAAACGGAGAAATAAAAACATACTATATTGATCCAGAAGATTTCGGGATTAAAAAAGCTAAATTAGAAGAAATTAAAGGAGGAGACGCCGAGGAGAATGCAAAGATAATTAGAGAAATATTCGAAGGAGAAGAAGTGGGTGCTAAGAGAGATATTGTTGTATTAAATGCTGCCTTTGCCCTATATATTGCAGATGAAACCAAAAATGTAGAAGAAGGAATTAAATTGGCCGAAAAATCTATTGATAGCGGAAAAGCATTGAAAAAATTAGAAGATCTAATTGACTTTTATAGAGAGGGTTAACCATGGAAAAAGTAATCATAAATTCAATGAAAAAAGTATTTTCAGATGAGATGAAAGATATTGAAATAGAAATAAACAATATTCTCGGAAAATATGGAGTTAAAACAAAAAAAGAATTAAAAGAAAAAATTTCTAATGGAGAAATTGACAGAAAAGAAGCAGAAGAAGATTTAGAAAAAATAGAGCTCTTAGAAAAAAACCTTAATAGAATTATGGAATGTTTAAGAGAAATAAATGTAAAATCATTATAAATACTTCAATCATACCAGATTAAAACCTAACTGGTGATTTTATGGTTATTTTAGCAATTGGGGGCTATGATCCCACAGGTGGAGCTGGTATCTCTGCAGATATGAAAACAGCCCATACGTTAAATGTTTACTGCCCAACAATAACAACCTCAATAATTCCACAAAATAACAAAATGGTTTATGAAAAGTTCGATTTATCAGAAAACAATATAAAAAGTCAGTTTAAAGCGGTCTTTGAGGAGTTTGATATTGAATACGTTAAGACAGGTGTTTTAACAACAACTGCCATCAATGTTTTATTAAAATATATTGACAATTATGGATTAAAAGTTATCTGCGATCCAGTTTTAGCATCAACAACAAAATTTCCCTTTGCAGATGAAAAATTGATGACTACCTATATTAAACTCTTCAATAAAAGCTTTTTGATAACCCCAAATCAACAAGAATATAAAGAAATAATCAACTTTACCAAAAATAACAAATTAAAGTTAAAAGACGATTTAAATATCCTAATTACTGGCATTGATGACATCTTATTAAAAAACTCAAAAATTATAAAAACATTTAAAGGATTCAGAATTAACAGGGAAGTCCATGGAACTGGATGCGTTTATTCAACAGCCATAACCGCGTTTCTTTCCAAAGGTAGAAATTTGGAAGAAGCCATTAAAGAAGCAAAAAAATTTACACTATCCTCAATCATCTACTCAAAAAAATCAAAACTCGGATATAACAGCAACCCCACATACATCAACAAAGAAACAGTTATTAAAAACCTTAGCTATGCATTATATCTTCTAAAACATATGAATTTCAACTTAATCCCAGAAGTAGGTAGTAATATTGCTGAATCTCTTCCAATTCCAAAAGATTTTAAAGATGTTGCTGCACTAACTGGAAGAATAATAAAAAATAAACTTGGAGGTTTTTATATCGTTGGAGGTGTAGAGTTTGGAGCTTCTGAGCATATTGCAAAGATAATTTTATCTGCAAGTAGATTCAACCCAGAAATAAGATCTTGTATGAACATAAAATATGATGAGGAGTTAATAAAAATATTACAAGATAAATTTACCATATCTTCATTTGACCGAAAAGATGAACCGCCAGATGTTTCAACTATGGAATGGGGAACAACACTTGCCTGTGAAAAGTTTGGAGGAGTTCCAGACCTTATTTATGATAAAGGAGGAGAAGGAAAAGAGCCGATGATTAGAGTTTTAGGTAGAGATGCAGTTGAAGTTATTAAAAAAGTTGAAGTTATTCAAAAGATCTATGATTCTTTAAGATAACACTTAAAAAACGTTAATTAAAAAATTTATGGGTTAATTGATTTAAACGTGCTGATTTTAACATTATAACTTATCACAGTCATTATTCGAAATTACAAAAATAAAATGGTGGACTGGGCGGGATTTGAACCCGCGGCCTCCGCACAGCCAATGCGGCGCTCTCCCATGCTGAGCTACCAGCCCATAAAATTACAGTTGTTAATATTAATCCCTAATATATAAAATTTTCTATTTTCAGAGACATATTTAAATTTGTAGATTAAGATGAAGGTATTTAAAGAAATCCTGCAATTTTTAAAATAAAGTAAACAACATAAAAATAAAATAAAAATAAAAAGTAAAAAATTAAAAGAATAAAACAGAAGGGGAAAAAATGGACGTTAAAGAGAAGATAATCAAAGCATTGGAAGATACAATTAAAGAATACGTTGGAGAAGAGATAAGTATAAAATTAGAAAAACCTCCAAATACAGAGTTAGGAGATTACTCGGTAAATATTTGCTTCAAATTAGCAAAACTGCTGAAAAAAAGCCCGAAGATGATCGCAGAAGATATTGTTAAGAAACTAAAAGAAAAAAATATAGAAGGAATTAAAGAAATTAAAGCGATTAATGGTTATATAAACTTTTATATAGACAGCAATGCTTTTGCTAAATACCTAACTGAAAAAATTTGCGAAGAAAAAAGCAACTATGGAAGAGGGTATAAAAAAAGCGTGAAAATTATATTAGAGCATACATCAGCAAATCCTAACGGTCCTTTACACATTGGACATTTGAGAAATGCGATTATTGGAGATTGCTTAAAAAGAATTTTAGAATTTTATGGTTATGATGTTGAAACCCACTACTACGTAAATGATATGGGAAGACAGATGGCATTAGTTGTTTATGGAATTGAATTATTCGGCTTAGACAAAAACAAAAAGAAAGATCATGCGATAGCTGAAACATATATTAAAGTAAACAAATACTTAGAAGAAAACCCAGAAGATGAAGAAAAGATTTTAGAATTAATGAGAAAATATGAAGATGCATTAGAAAAAAACGAAGACAACGAAATAACTAAAAAATTTGAGTTTGCTGTTAATTACGCCTTAGATGGGATAAAAGAAACATTAAATAATCTAAAAATTAAGCATGATACCTTTGTTTGGGAAAGCTCCTATGTAAGAAATGGATTAGTTAAAGAAGTTATAAAAAAATTAATGGAGACAGGAAAGATAATCAAAGAAGAAACCTATATGCTTGATCTCTCTGATTTTGGCATTGAAAAGAAGATGGTTTTAGCGAGAGCCAATGGAACAAGCTTGTATTCAACAAGAGATATTGCCTACCATTTAGACAAATTATCTAAATGTGATATAGGAATAGATGTCTTAGGAGCAGATCATAAATTAACCGCTGAAATGGTTAAAGCCGCCTTAAAATTGCTCGGAAGTAAAGTGCCAGAAATAATATTTTATGAATTTATCTCCCTTCCAGAGGGCTCAATGAGCACAAGAAGAGGAAGATTCATAAGTGCTGATGAGTTGTTGGAGGAAGCGATAAAAAGAGCCAAAGAAGAGTGTAATAAGAGAGGCGTTGAAGAAGAAATTGCCTACGATATTGGTTTAGGGGCTGTAAGATACAATATAGCAAGAATCTCCCCAGAAAAACCAATGATATTTAAATGGGAAGAGGCATTGGATTTTGAAAAAGTTGGATGTCCGTTTATACAGTATGCTCATGCAAGATGTTGCAGTATCCTAAAAGAAGCAGAAAATAAAGGAATTGAAAATGAAGCGATATTTAATTATGAATTAACAAAGGAAGAAAAAGAGTTAATTAAAAAATTAGATGAATTTAAAGACATAATTAGAGAAAGTGCTGAAAATAGGAAAGTGCACATATTGGCTAACTACTTATTAGAGCTTGCTAAGATATTTAATAGATTCTACGCAAACTGTCCAATTCTATTGGAAAAAGTTAATGACGATGTTAAAAAATCAAGATTAAAGATAGTTAAAAGCACTAAAATAGTTTTAGAGATTGGCTTGGGATTGTTGGGAATAAATTGTCCAGGAAGGATGTAAATTTTTATAAATTATGTATTATGATCATAACGACCACATATATTAAATCATAATATTAAATTAAGTTATTATAAATTTTTAATTTTTTAAGTTCAGAATTAAATTTTTAAACCTATAACTCTCAATCTGGTGTGAAACCATGAAGGTTTTAGTTATCGATAATATTGACTCGTTTGTTTGGAATTTAGTTCAGTATGTAGGAACTTTAGGATATAAAGTTAAGTTAGTAGATAACAAAATCACATTAGAAGAAATAAAAAAGATAAATCCAGATAGAATAATCATAAGTCCCGGGCCAAAAACCCCAAAGGAGGCAGGAAATTGCATAAAGATTATTCAGGAGATAGATATTCCTATATTGGGTGTTTGTTTAGGTCATCAGTGTATTGTCGAGGCATTTGGTGGAGAGGTTGGAAGAGCAGAGAAGGTTATGCATGGAAAAGCAAGTTTAATTGAACATGATGGTAAGGGGATCTTTAAGGATCTTCCAAATCAATTTTATGGTGGGAGGTATCATTCTTTAATAGCTAAAGACGTTCCAAAAGAACTTAAAATAACTGCTAAGAGTTTAGACGATAATTATATTATGGGGGTTAGACATAAAAAACTACCAATTGAAGGAGTGCAATTCCATCCGGAGAGTATCTTAACGGAATCAGATACCTTAAAATTTCCACATTTGGGCTTAAAACTAATTAAAAATTTTATTGAGAGTGAATACTAATTTCCAAACTTAATAAAATCTTAAAAAGAGATTAAGTGAAAAATATGGATGTTTATGAAACTCTGTATCAATTTTGTTTAGAATATGAAGTATTGTTAGATGATAAGAAAGTCCCATTATGGAAATTAAAAAAGGAAGATTTAGATAAAGTTGATTTAGATCTACCTTGGAATTCTATTAGGGATTTAGCGATCTATTTATATGAACTAAAAAAGAAACAACAAAATTCTAAAGAGCTTGTTAAGTGCGATATAGTTGAAATTTTAGTTGGAATTTCTTTATTAAAGCCAGAAGAGGACTATATGAGATATGTTCATGAAGATACCTGCTTAGGATATTTAAGCGAATTAATAACTGCAAGAATTAACTGTATTGCAAAATATTATTACATGATGAAAAAGCCCCACAATACTGATATATTTGACGAAATAATTTTAAAATTCCCACAAAAAAAAGATTTAAGGGCATCAAACATAAACGACCTAAGGTTGATCATCGATAGAATTAGAAATTACTTCAAGTAATCAAAATAAATGCCATTATTAATTACTTAAATTTAATCAATAATTTAATTAATATTCAGCTAATACCTATTAAAAATCAGATTTTTGGGGATAAAATGAAAAAAATCAGCATATTAAAACATTGCGTTGGTTGTGGAACGTGTGTGGTATTTTGTCCTAAAAAAGCAATAAAAACATATGGAGTTGCAATAATAAACAAAGAAAAATGCACAACTTGTGGTATTTGTATAAAATACTGCCCAATTGACGCAATAAAAATAGACACAACTTAATTACTTCCTAAAATAAAAAAAGAGGTGAATTTAATGTATATTGGAAGATTTTTGGTAGTTGGAAAAACAAGGGAAGGAAAAGTTTTTGGGGCATATCGGGTCTCAAGCAGAAGTTTTCCAAATCGAGAAGCGAAAAAATTAAATGAAAATACAATTGCAATACTCCCAAAGAACTTAAATGAAATGTTTAAAAACCCATATATTACCTATAACTGCATAAAAGTTGTAGATAAAACAGTTGTCGTTTCTAACGGAACACATACTGATTTTATCGCTGAAAAACTACATTTTGGGAAGAGGGATGCTCTAACTTATGTATTGGCAGTTATGGATTATGAAAAAGATGAGTATAATACTCCAAGAATCGGAGCAGTTTTGGATGAAGAGGAATGTTATTTAGGATACGTCTCTTGTGAAGATATTCGTGTAAAAAGAATAAATTTAAAAAACGGAAAGGGATATTATTTAGGTGTTTATAACGCATGTAGTATAGATGAAAGCCAGGAAATTGAAATTGAAGGAGAAACTGCCGAAGAGATAGCAAATTACATACTAAATTATAAGGAATTCGAATATCCAGTAGCATGTGCAGTTGCAGTTATTGAAGGAGAAAACATCTCTTTGGCTATAAAAAACAGGAATTAGAAATTATAATTAGTAAATAATCATGAAATTGGATAAACTATCTAAAACTATCTAAAAATGTCCTCCTCCTTTGGTCTAATTAGATCTTTCCCTTTTCCTTGTCCAAAAGGAACTCCTGAACCTCTAATTATCACAACTGGAATTCCTTCATCTGCCTCCCCCATTACAACATTTGCCATACTTGCCAATTCATCTGCTATTGCAACCTCTGTTGTTTTTAAGTCCCTGCCAAATAGGTCTTTCTCCCCCTTTCTATCCCACAAAGCAATGATTCCGCTAACACCTATTGCGATTCCAACAGCCCCCTTTCTAAATGGCCTACCGACACTATCTGATATTATTACCCCAACTTTCTTTCCAGTTAGTTTTTCAATTTCTTTTCTAATTTTTTCAGCACTTTTATCTGGATCTCTTGGTAGAACTTTTATACCACCACCAACATTGCTCTCATCCACACCACTGTTAGCACATACAAAGCCATGTTTTGTTTCAGTTATGATAAAGTTCTTTCCAACTTTAACGATCTCCTTTGCTTCGTCTAAGATAATCTGCATAACCTTTGGATCTTTTCCCGTCTTTTTAGCCAATTCAATGGCCTTCTGCGATGGAATAATCTTATCCCTATCTACAACCCCTCCCTCTAATTTTGAGACCAATGTCTCTGCAATAACAACCACATCTCCGTCTTTAATTGGATACTGGGCAATTAATTCAGATAAGTTTATCTTTTCATTACCTTTAAAGATTGGGAGTTCTAATCCAATAACTTCAACCTTTTTCTTTTCTTTTATGCTGATCGATGACAATTTCATCACCTAAAACTTTTTTTTACTTTTGATATTTTTTAGACGATTTTAATTTTATCTTTTATTTTTTGTAAAAATATCTTCTAACTTTTAAACGTTTTATTCAATTGTTATTAACAATATTTACAAATATATTGTAATATATGCAATTATAGATATAAGGGCTATCTTGAAAAAATTAGAAAAATTTATTTATTATGTTGAAGAAAGTAAACTTTTAAAATCCAGAAAATTTTAATAATCTGTAAAAATTGTGTAATAATGATGATTAAATTGTTCTTAATAATTTGATATTTTTGTTATTTTAGGATCGGTGGGAAGATGGTTAATGTTGAAAGAATAAGTATATCTTTTCCAAAATTTTTATTAAAAGAGATCGATGAGGTCGTTAATAAAAAAGGATACTCAAGCAGAAGTGAACTTATTAGAGATGCAGTTAGGAAACATATTCTCGAAAACAATCCATTAAATAAGAACGAAAAAGTTAGTGGAATTATAATTGTTGTTTACGATCCAACAAAAGAGGCCTTAGAAAAAATGAGTAAACTTTATTTTGAATACAACCATATTGTAAAATCCCTAAATCAGGCCTACGTAACAACATCATGCGGAAAAAACGCAAAAGTTGAGATTTTTGTAGTAGAAGGCCACTCTTCAGATATTTCAAACTTTTATGAAGAGATAGAAAAAATAAATGGGAAAATATACGATAAAGTCATTATCTTTTAAAAATTCAAATTTAAAAAATTTTAAATAATGGGTTATAAATAAAATTGTTCTAATAAATAATCTAAATAAAAAATAAAAATAAATAGCTTAAAAATAAACAAAAGTTTCGTAATTAGGGGGATAAAATGCTCTCAAAACTTTTAAAATTTATTAAAGGAGAAAAAGATAAGCCGTTAGATAAAAATGTCGAAGAAACTTGGGGGCCTACAATAGATTATGACCGATGCAAAAACTGTGCAAGTTGCTACAATTTTTGCAAGTATGATGTTTATGCAATAGAAAACGGAAGAGTTGTTGTAAAAAATAAATCAAACTGCATTGAAGGATGCTCTCTATGCTTAGATGTATGCAGATATGGGGCATTATCATTTCCAGATCAAAATAAAACCTAACTAAATAATAAAACTAATAATAAAACAAGAAAAATTAAAAAATTGAATAAATAATAAATAAAAATAAAATTAAAAATTAGTATTACACATATTAAAATTTTCATAAAAATTATATCAACAACATACAAATGTGGGGCAAATTTTGATCGCATCCAAAATCCAGAGATCTCAAAAACCTATATATACTTCAAAAAATAAATCAAGTAAATGTTAAAATGTCAAAAATAAAAAAATCAAGGGTGAAATAATGAAATTTGAACCAAGACCTACAAAAATGTTCTGCTTCCAATGTCAAGAAGCAGCAAAAAACGAAGCTTGCACTATAAAAGGTGTCTGTGGAAAAGATGATGTTGTAGCAAACCTCCAAGATCTATTAATTTATACTATAAAAGGTTTATGCTATGCATGCAATAAAGCCAACTACTTAGACGATGAAGTTATGGACTACATTCCAAAGGCATTATTTGTAACAATAACTAACGTCAATTTTGATGATAAAGATGTAATCGACTGGATAAAGAAAGGAGTCGCTTTAAGAGAGAAAATTATAGAAAAAACTAATTTAAATAAAGAAGAACTTCCTCACTGTGCTACTTGGACTTACGAAACCGACGAAGATCTAATAAATTTAGCTAATACAAAGGAAGTTAGCGTCTTAGCAGAGGATAATGAAGACATAAGATCTTTAAAAGAACTTATAACCTATGGAATTAAAGGAATAGGAGCTTATTTAAGCCATGCCATGCATCTCGGATACAACAATGAAGAAATCCATAAATTTATAATTAAAGCATTTACTAAAATCGTTGATAGCAAAGATGCTGATGAGTTATTTAATTTAGCAATGGAGACAGGAAAGTATGCTGTTGAGACATTGGCATTATTAGATAAGGCAAACACTGAAACCTATGGACATCCAGAGATAACGGAGGTTAATTTAGGAGTTAGAGATAGGCCAGGAATCTTAATAAGTGGGCATGATTTAAAGGACTTGGAGGAGTTGTTAGAGCAAAGTAAAGATGCAGGAGTTGATATTTACACCCATTGTGAGATGTTGCCAGCCCACTACTACCCATTCTTTAAGAAGTATGAGCACTTTGTAGGGAATTATGGGGGCTCATGGCCATTCCAAAGAGAGGAGTTTGAGAAATTCAACGGCCCAATAGTGATGACAACAAACTGTTTAGTTCCACCAAAGGACTCATACAAGGATAGGGTTTATGTAACCAACGAAGTTGGCTATCCTGGCTTAAAGAGAATTCCAGTAAAAGAGGACGGAACTAAGGATTTCTCAGAGGTTATTGAACATGCTAAAAAATGCAAGCCACCAACACCACTCGAAAATGGAAAGATCGTTGGAGGATTCGCTCACAACCAAGTTTTAGCACTGGCAGATAAAGTAATCGAGGCAGTTAAAAGTGGAAAAATAAGAAAATTCGTTGTAATGGCTGGATGTGATGGAAGGCATAAAACAAGAGAGTATTATACTGAATTTGCCAAGAAACTGCCTAAAGATACAGTTATATTAACATGTGGATGTGCAAAATATAGGTTTATTAAATTAGGGCTTGGAGACATTGATGGAATTCCAAGAGTGTTAGATGCTGGGCAGTGTAATGATAGTTATTCATTAGTTAAAATTGCATTGGCTTTAAAAGATGCATTTGGCTTAAATGATGTAAATGAGCTTCCAATCGCTTATAATATCTCCTGGTATGAGCAAAAAGCAGTTACCGTATTATTGGCCTTGCTTTACTTAGGAGTTAAGGATATTGTATTAGGTCCAACATTACCGGCATTCTTATCTCCAAATGTTGCAAAGGTCTTGGTCGAGAAGTTTGGAATCTCAACGATCTCAACAGTTGATGAAGATATTAAAAGATTAGTTGGATAAATATATAATATAAAATCATAAGATAACCTTTAATTTTTAATTTTATCTTTTATATTTTGGATTTTTTATTTTTTATAAGATTATAAATCAGCAAAATTAATTAATTGGATTAGTAAATTAGGTTAAAATTCAGTTGCACTTGTATATGGGTGATTAGATGATAGAGAAAGTTTATGAGTTTAAAAAAGATGCTAAAACAAAGGTTGTTGAAAAAATTGTCAATACCGAGCATGTTCAGATCAATCATATTGTTTTGCCAAAAGGAGAGCAGATGCCAAAGCATTACTCAAACTCCTACGTTCATTTAATAATAATTAAAGGAGAGATGACTCTAACCTTAGAAGACCAAGAACCACACAACTACAAAGAAGGGAATATTGTTTATGTTCCATTTAATGTAAAAATGCTAATACAAAACTTAAATTCAGATATTTTGGAGTTTTTTGTTATAAAAGCCCCTCATCCAAAGAAATTAAATGCTCCAGAGGAGGCAATCAAATGTGAATAGGTGGGATTATGAAGGAAGTAAGAAAAGATGTTGATATAAAAGAAAATCTAACGAAAATATTAGAGAACAAAATAAAACTAATGATGCTTTCTAAATTTAGATCTATTGATGAGTATAGTGGAGAGATCTTTAAAGAGTTATCTGATGTGGAGATGAAAAACTTAGAGATCTTGTATGAGAAATATCTTATCCACTTTAATGAGAAACCAAACATAAAGGCAGAGGTTGATATAGATGAAGATATTCTCAAACTACTAAAAGAAACCATAGATATGGAGAGATCATTGGCTAAGAAATTAGGGCCAAATTTTGGTGTTAGACAGGCAGTTATTCATTCATTATCTGATGATGAGAGATTATACTACTATTTAAACAAAGAAAAACATTGAAAAATAAAAATTATAAAAGCATTGGAATGTAATGGACAATGGATATTAAAAAACTTTTTTAAGTAATTTTCAATTATAACTTTTATCGATTAACCAAAATAATAATTTAAACCAAAACAATTTAAACCATATATGGAAATATAAAAAATAAAAAAATAAAGATATTTAAGCGATAGGGGAAAGTATGATAGATGCTCACACTCACTTAGATGTTAGGAGCTTTGAAGATTTGGAAAAGATGGCTTTGAGTGGCATTGAGACGATTATAACCTGTGCTCACGATCCTTACAAAATGAGTGTTCCAGAGGTGTATTTAGATCACTGGGATCGGTTGATTAATTTAGAGGTTAAAAGAGGAAAAATGGCTAATGTTGAAGTTAAAGTGGCAGTTGGAGTTCATCCTATGGGTTATCCAAAAAATTGGGATGTCTTAATAAAAAAACTGCCTGAATTTTTGGAAAATGAGAATGTTGTAGCTATCGGAGAGACGGGATTGCATTATCTAAATGAAGATGAAAAAAATCTTTTAAAAGAGCAGTTATACTTAGCAAAAGATCTCAATATGCCTATTATAGTTCATACTCCTGAGAAGAACAAAAAAGAGGCATTAATTGAAATTTTAAAAATTTTAGATGAAGTTAAAATAAAGGATGAGTTGGTTATGATCGATCACATAAATAAGGAGACGGTTGATTTAATCGATAGGGATGTTTATATTGGCTTAACTGTTCAACCATCAATGAAATTAACTCATGAAGAGGCAGGAGAAATAATTAAAAATTATGACAAAAAATTTATTTTAAGCAGTGATTTAGGAAGTTTAAAGGCAGATATATATGCTTTACCAAGAACTAAGTTGTATATGAAAAAAATCGGCGTTGATGAAGATAAAATTATTGCCTCAATTTATAAGAATGCAAAGATGTTTTATAAACTCTAACTCCTTCCAGTAATGTAGTTGAATATTTTGTCAGTATCTATATTTTCATCATCTCTGTCTATCTTGTATTTTTTAAAGTATCGAATTACATTTTCAATATCTCTTTTTAAGTAAAATTCTGCCTCAGGATGGAATTTAGAAACCGCCTGTGGCCAATCTATTATCACAAACTCCTCTCCATCAAAGAGTATATTAAATTCACTTAAATCTCCATGGATATACCCTAATTCATAAGCTTTTTTAACTTCATCTATTATCTTCCAAAATAGTTCTTTTATTTCATCTCTGCTCATGAATTTAGATAAGTCGATTCGCTTTAACTCCTCTCCCACGACTTTTCCCATAATTATCGCGTGTCTATTCCAGTGTATTGGCTCTGGAACTTTAACTATTGGAAAAAGTTCATTCAAAATCTCAAACTCTCGCTCAGCGGTTAGTCGTGAAACATATAACCAACTTATATGATGTTTATCCGCTATATACTCTCTATACCTCTTTCCTCTTGTAAAACACGTCCTTCCATGCTTATGGAATTTTAACACTGCTTCTCTTCCATCTTCTAACAATACACCATACACATCTCCTTCTTTTCCAACACCTAATTTATTACCTACTGCTTTTAAAATTCCTTTTTTGACAAATGCATTTATTGCAAGGGCATCATAACCCCCCATTGAAACCGCATAACCATACGTGCTCCTAACTACAAATTCAAATTTATTTAATCGCTTTAATCTATATAAAACATCTTTTTCTGGCATTTTTGCCTTTCTAACAATCTCCTCCAGAGGAACCCATTCGTAATGCCTCATTGATATTTCTATTATTTTTAATATCTTAAAGTCCTCATCTTGCGCTTCTTTTAATCTCTCAATTAGTTTTTTAATTATGGTAATCCCCTCCATCTTTAAACTATTTGTATATTTTATTTTTTATGTTATATTATAAAGGTTGTTTGTTATAAATGGATTTATTGTTTTTATATTTTGTTTTTATATTATTTTTTATACATTACAATCTGTTGGCTATTTTTTAGTGTTAGTTATTGCTCTTGACCAAGTTTTACTAAATTTTAAGATCGTTTCAAGATCAGGAAAAAAAGGAACTTAAAAAAAGAAAAAAATTATAAAAGTTAATAGAAACAATAGAAAATTTATAAGATTGAAATAAAATGATATGAGGTTGTGTATAATGCCCCCAAAAATCATAAAAATATACGATCTTGATAAAGAAAAACAGAAAGAGGTGTTGAACTTTTTAAAAAAAGAAATCTTAGATGGAAAAATAATAATTTGTGGAACTGATACTCTATATGGTATCTCGGCAAATGCTTTAAATGAAAAAGCAGTTAAAAAAATATATCAAATAAAAAAAAGGGACTATAACAAACCATTATCAATATGTTTAAAAGATATTGATGAAATTAAAAAATATGCATATGTTAATGAACTGGCAGAGAAAATTATTAAACATTTTCTTCCTGGGCCAATAACAATAATAGTGAAAAAGAAACCAAATATTCCAGACATCGTTTCTAAAGAATATATTGGGATTAGAATTCCAGATGAGGATATTATTAGAGAGTTAGCAATAGTTCCATTAACAACTACTTCTGCAAATATTTCAGGAGGAAAAGACCCTACCTGTGTGGAAGAGATCGATGGAGAAATAATAAAAAATGTTGATTATGTCATAGATATTGGAAAATGTAAGTATTCAAAACCATCTACAATAATCAAAATAGAAGATACTTCAATAGCCCTTATAAGAGAGGGAGCAATTCCATTTTCAGAGATATTATCATCATTAAACAAAGTAAAAAATAAATAATAAAAAATAAAAACCCTCTATATTAAAAATATTAATACTCTGATTAGACATACCTTATAATCATTTAATCAAAACATTGATCGTGTGGGGGGAGGGGTATGAAAGATAAAAGTGGAAATTGGATAAATAACATAATAGATGATTTAAACAATCCTGACCTCCTCTCCGAGCTAAAGCTCGGAGGTTCCCATAGGGAACTCCCTTGCACTCCTGTCGCCAGGAGGTCATCGGGTCGGTTCTGTCATCGGGCCGGGTCAGGCGACCCATCGATAATAATATATATTCCCACTCTTATAAATACCTTACGGTGTCGTAATGTTAGTATTACGACGGTGGTATAGATGAAAAAATCATTAGTCATGAAGGTTAGAGAATCATTAACAACCCATGCTCAAATGAAAATCGAACAATCCCTTGTTGATTTTAGAAATGCTGTTAATGATTGGATAAGAATATCGATAAATAATGGTTGGATTACTACAAGAACACTACAAAAATTCGGTTATAAACAACTTAGAGAGAAGTATTCTAACTTATATTCGGCAGTGTTGTTAGAGGCAATGGATGTAGCTATAGGAATACTAAAATCGGCAAAATCTAAAGGCATCGTCCCAGAGTTCGATGCAGATGTTATATGCTTTAAAAACCAACACTATAAATTGCACAGTTCGAGAGTTATCGTTCCATTATGCGGAGAGAAAACATACATTCCATTATACATTCCTAAGAAGTTTCGAAAATACTTGGCTAATTATAAGTTAGGAAGATTAACGATTTTTAAGAGGGATGATTGGTATTATATCTCAATCTCTGTGAAAATCGAACCACCAGAGAGGAAAGTTACTAATGTCATTGGAGTCGATTTAGGAGTGTATAATTTTGTGGTTGTAGCTGATGCGAAGGGGAGGGAGTTGTTGAGAATTTCTGGGAAAGATATTATCGAACGGAAGAAATTGTTAGAGTATAAGTATTCGGTAAAACAGCAGAGGGCTCGTAGGTATTCGAAAAATCGTGTAATTGGACACAAATATAAGAATTATTCGAAGTATGTTAATCACTGTATAGCTAAAAAAGTTGTTGAAATTGCTAAAAAGTATAATGCGATGGTTGTTTTAGAGAATCTTAAAAGAATTAGAGGGAAATCGAAGAGTTTGAGGAGGTTGTTTAGAAAGTGGCCGTATTTCGATTTGATACAAAAAATCGAATACAAGGCTAAGGAAAATGGTATTCCAGTAGTTAAGATTAATCCGAGAAATACATCGAAAACTTGTAGTCGGTGTGGGTATGTTGATAGGAAGTTGAAGAATGAGAGGATTTTTGTGTGTCCGAAGTGTGGTTTAAGGATTGATAGGGATTTGAATGGTGCGATAAATATTGCCCGAAAGGTAGTCCCACCTCCTCCCTATCTTCGAGCGTAGCGAGGAGAGTAATGAAAACCGTTAGGTTTTCATCTGAATTCATCACTACCCTAAGCAGAGTTTCTTAGCGACAACTAAGGGTAAAAAATGAGATGATAGATTTAAAACATTCGTTAGAAGAGTCGACATTTAAAATAAATAACAGATACAACATATTAGAACAGGGGTCTTCCCAACGTGGTCATTCATGGACAATTATAGATTTTGAGAAATCTCCCATTCAAATCTACAGTATAGCTCACATTGGGATTGGGCTTCATCGGTCTCAACTCCCCTCTGGGTTCATTGGAGAGTAAATCATCGACCTCAGCCCCAGCCACGGGAACCCCAACTCCGCCTAAGAGTTTTTTAGCTAATCTAACTCCTCTTTTAAAAATATTATAGCAACCAACAAACTGCCTATTAAAAATTCCACACTTATCGCATTTTACAACCTGCCCCTCTTGGGACTTCATTTTACTCCCGCATACGGGGCAGGTTTTTGAAGTATAGTGAGGATTAACGTATAGGACAACACTCTTATACTCCAACTTTTTCGCTATTTTTCTCCAGTTAGTTCTATCCAAATCCCTATTAAAATCCGAATTCTTATCATACATGTTGAATTTATCTAAATCTTCAAAGATGAAAATCGCATCTGGAAAGAGTTTAGATAGTTGGGACGTTAGCTTGTTAATAAAATCTTCGACTCGGTTTTTTCTCCTATTCCAGTATTTTTTCAATAATTTACCAATTCTCTTCGGAGCTTTTTTATAGATAGATTTTAACTTATCGATAATAACATCATAAACCCTCTTTAGTCGATGCAATTCAGATAAATCAATACGAACCCAACCTTCTATCGGATGATATAAGTCCAACGACTTTAGATTGCTATCTACACCAATAACAACTTTTTTATCGGATAAATCAAATGGTTTTTTAAAAGTTATTAATGCCTCATTTTCCTTTAAGATAACCTCTCCAACGTCAAAATCTTTAACTCTTTCGAAAAACCACTCATCTTTAATGTTTAAAATTAAATACTCTTTTCTCGGTTTTATTGTAATCCTTATCTTTCCAGTTTCTTTATCGTACTTCATTAGAGTGGTCTTAACTCTAACAAAAGGTCTTTTGAATATCGGTTTGTTTCTTCTTCTCTTTCCATTCAAATAATTCGATTTCCAACTCCCTATCGCTGAATAAGCTGTCTTAATAGCTCCATCGATATAGTGGGATGCAAACTTCCAGTCCTCCAATAAACAATTTCTTAACTCTCTTTTAAAATCATTATCCTTTGGAATTTCGGGAATTAGTCGGGTGGTCGTGTAATATTTGTATTTCTTTCCAACTTTGTATCGATGTTTAACCGTCTTTTCCTTCCAATTGATATTCTCCCAAATAATATCGACGGCTCTTTGAGAGATTTTTATAAACTCGTATGGCAGGTTTTTTAAATCGTGGTTGTGTTTAACCTTGTAAGTCAATACAATTTCGGTTGGGAGTTTATTCTTTTTCTTTGGCATCCTCCTCCCTTACGATTTCTTTAACTGTTTTTGTAAGCTTTTTATACTTATA
>JAADDS010000060.1 GCA_013153845.1 Methanococci archaeon
CTCTAAAAACTGCTGAGGAGAATATGGAGTTAAACAATATTCCAAAGGATAGGTATGAGTTTATTGAAGGGAATGCATTTAAAATTATGGAAGAGTTTATAGAAGATGGAGAGAGGTTTGATGTCGTTATATTAGATCCCCCTGCCTTTGCCCAATCAAAGAAGTCATTAAAGTCCGCTATTAGAGGTTATCATATGTTAAATAGGTTGGGAAGTAAGTTAGCAGAGAGGATGTTGATCACTTGTTCCTGCTCTCAGCCAGTTGAACCAGATGCTTTTAAGGCATTGGTTATAGATGCCTGCTTAAAGGCAAAGAAATGGGCTAAAATTATAAAATATGGTTCTCAAAGTCCAGATCATCCTATAACTTCCAAAGGCACTGAATATTTAAAGTGTTTATTTTTAAGTGTGGAGCGTATTTAATAATTTCAAATTTTTTAATTTTTTATGATATTCTTGGTGAAATAATGAAAGTTATTGGTAAAATTGGGAAAGGCAGTGATATAAAAATTGATGAAAAGACAAAATTTTCAATAATCTTAGATAGCATTGCAAAAAAGGCCGATATTGCTGAGGGAAAGAGAGCAGTTGAAGATATTATAAGAGTTATTTATAGGCATCAACCAATATCAACAAAAAAGATCGCTCAAAAGACGAGGTTGCCTTTACCAATAGTGGCTAAGGTAAGAACGCTCTTAGAAAGAGAGAAAATGTTAAAAAGAACTAATAGGGGGGCTAAATTAACAGAGTTGGGAATAAAATTTGCTGAAAATTTTTTAAAATTAAAACATAAGAGATCTCTAACATGCGATAAATGCAAAGGTAGAGGAATTGTCTTAGATGGGTTTTTTGAAAATATTTTAGATAAGGTTAAAGTTTGGGCAGAAAAAAGACCACTGGTCGATACTTCAATAGATCAATCGTTTGCCACGCCGGAAACTGCAACATATAGAACTGCGTTAATGTATGAGAGAGGGGATCTTGAGGGAAAGAGGATTTTATTTGTAGGAGATGATGATTTAACATCTCTTCCAACTGCTTTAACGCACATGCCTGAGGAAGTTGTGGTGGTAGATATTGACGATAGGATTTTAACCTTGATAAATAAATTCTCAAAAGAGGAAGGAGTGGAGATAAAAACCATAAAACATGATTTAAGAAAACCGATTCCAACATCTTTGAGGGGAAGATTTGATGTGATCTCAACGGATCCTCCTTACACCACTAACGGATTGAAGCTGTTCTTATCAAGAGGGATCGATGCGTTAGGAAAGGAGGGGATTGCGTATCTCTCCTATTCTCACAAACCAATAAATGAGTGGCTTTTAGTTCAGAAAGCTATTACTGATATGGGATTTGTTATATCTGAGTTAATTCCAAACTTCAATTATTATGAGGGTAGTGAGATCATTGCCAATACAACATTCATTGCAAGATTAATCGGAAGAGATTTAAAGCCCGTTATTGGTGATATAGAGAACATATACACGGGCTTAGTTAAACCAGTTGTAAGGTATTATAAATGCCTAAAATGTGGAAAGGTTTATAAAGTTGGAAAAGATATTAAAAAAATTGAAGATCTGGTTTGTAGTTGTGGAGGAAAGAAGTTTAAGATGATAAAAAGAGAGAAGATAAAGGAATAATAACAAATAAAAGTTAATGATAATAATAAAGTTTGATTAAAGAATGTCAACATCATCATCACTTGGTATGTATCTTCTTAATTTTTTTCCAGGTCTTAGGCCATATAATAAAGCCCTATCCGTATAATTTAAAATTAATGGCATTAATTCCTCTCCTTTAATGCGAAGATGTCCCTTTGAGCAACTAACTTCATTAAAACTTTCAACATCATCAATCCTAACATGTTTTCCAAAAATTAATATCGGAACACTTTCTCCTGAGTGTATTAATCCTCCAACTGAGGGTGTAGAATGATCAGCAGTGATCACCAACAGATCATCTTCTCTGAGTTTTAGGTTTCCAATAGATTGGTCTATTTTTTCAATAACTTTTACTTTATTCATTGGATTTTTAGTATGGGCAGCTTCATCTGTATCTTTTGTATGAAGATGGATAAAATCATAATCCAATTCTGGAATTAAATCTATTCCCTCTTCAAAACTGTTAATTCTTATGAAATCCATACCTAAAAATTTAGCCAGCCCTTTAAAAAGAGAACTTTTTGCTAATATAACCGAACTCATTCCCCATCTTTCTTTAAAATCTTCAACTTTTTTATATCTTGACGCCCACTTTGTTAGTAAAAAGTTTGCAGGCATTTTTTCAGATTTTCTTCTTTTTTTGTTTATTTTATGGTTTTCTAATATTTTATGCACATTTAATAAATACTTATTAAGTGCTTTTGCAGTATCTTTCGCTTTGCTATATTCAACTTCTCCATTGCATAATTCTTTTATTGGTTGAACTTTCATAACATACCTATTTTTATAAAACGGGTCTGAATCGGAGATTTTATCAGAGATCCATCCATTTCTTTCTTTTATTTTTAATATAAAGTGAACATCAAAAGAGTAAAATAGTTCAAACTCATACCCATCTATACAAGTCGGTAATTCTTTAATGAGTTTTTCTATTTCTTCTTTATCTATGTCTTTCGTTCTTCTATCTACTACCAAAAATCCCTTATCATCTTTTTTCACAAAGCCCAATGATGCCCTTAAATATATTGCATTATTCTCTATCTTAATATTCTCTCCTAAGGCCTCTATAACCCCCCTTCCTGGAAATTCGTGTAGCGAATACCCCCACAATAGGAAATGAGCAACTTCTGTTCCTAAGGGGATCCCTTCCTTGTAGGGAGTTAACAACCCACACATTCCTTTTTTAGAGAGTGTATCAAGATTTGGTGTCTTAGCATACTGCAAAGGGGTTTTATTATTTAAAATTTCAGAAGATCTGTCTCCTAATCCATCTAATAGTATTATAATCGCTCTCATTGTATCCCTGGATTAATTTGATTGATAATTTGATTAAATTCGGATGTGGATAAGTTTGAAGTAATTAAAACTAATTAAATGAAAAATTGAAAATAATATGTATATGTTAATTAATTTAAAATAAATTCAAAGATTGCATTTTTGTTGATTACCTACGTTATTTAACAATAAACTAAAAGAATTTGGTGTTGTATCTTATTGATTCTATGTTTCTGTTTTTCCTACTTTTATAGTTATGCCGACCTTAATTATTTAATTAATAATTTAAATTATCAAATTATCTGTTTAACGATGTTTAAGTAGTTAAAATTCCCTTCATATCCCTTTTTTAGTATTTCAATAGATGTGGGAAGGATATAATTGTTAAGCATATCTTCTATTTTTTCCTTTTCAAATATCACTTTTCCTTCCTTGTCTCGGTAGTTGCCACTTAACACGCATGAAAATTGTTTCTCTCCCTGTTCCCATTCATCTCCAATGATTTCTTTGATCTTCTTTCCTTCTTTTATGTCTCTAACTGGTAAAAGCAAATCAACGTTAAACTCCCTGCAAATTCTTTCATAAGCATTTAAAACTTCTTCAATTTGGTCAATTTTAAAATCTCCGTTATGATGAAGTCGCTCTCCACTAATTATCTTACTCCCGAGGTGTTTTGCAGTTGGAATCCTTATTATTCTTAAATATGCATGGCATCCTATACATGGGCTATAATAGCCATATTTTTTGAATAATAGAACTACCCATCGTCCATTTAGGGCATTCCAAAGTTTTGGTTCGAATATAAAATGTAAAGGCAATAAAATACTATCTTTTGAAATTTCCTTCATTCTTTTATTTGTAATTTCCCAATTTTTATAAAAAATATTAATATTCCCATAATCGGTTCCCGTGAATGCAACTATTGGTAAAATAACTTGATTTCCATCTTCAACTGCCTTTATTATCGCTGCCACACTATCTCTTCCGGAAAACTCTCCAACAGCAATATCTTTCTGTTTTATACCATTTTCCTCTAAGATCTTTAAAGTATCCTCTGAAAGATCCAGAGTGTTAAATGACTTCTTAAAATCTATAAAGTTTAAATTTTCATTTAAATCATTAAAAATCACAATCTCACCCTTAATATATTGTTATCTTTGTTAAATGAGGGGCGTGTCTCCTCTTAAATTTTGTAGTCCTTATTAGAAAAGTTGTGATCATTAAAATTTTTAAAGTAATCAATTAACATCTTTTCAGTTTTTAAAATCGATTCAATCTCCATTAACTCAATTAAGAACAATTTGCACTTAATATTTAAAAGTTCGTCAAGTATTGGTCTTAAATTTTTTAAATCTTTTGGAGGAAGGTGTTTCCCATTAATTTCTATCTCGTAGATATGGGCGTTATAAATCCTATCTGAACAGATCTCCAAAAATTCTAATCTTTTGTTGTAAGGGATATGCCCTACATCGTATGTTATATAGCAACCAACCTCATCAGCAATATCTATTAGATTATCGGGATTTGAAGAAAATCCCTTTCTTAGATTTTCAATACATAGCTTTATTCCTTTTTTATCTGCAAAATCATTAACAATGGATAAATTTTCAATTAAATCGTCCCTATTAACTGTTCTATCTTTTCCATTGTGTAGATGAACCGTTAAGTAATCGCATCCCTCAACCGACTGAATAATATTCTTTAATATAAAAACACTATCTTTTTTACCTAAATTTAAAATTGGAGCGTGATAACCAATGATATTTTTCTCTTTTACAATTTTTGGGTAGAAATGCAGTCCCCAATCCACCAGTTTATTTTTAAATTTATCTTGAAAGGTGGATTTATCCTTATAACGCATGCAAATTGCGATCATGCTATCACATAACTAACTAATTGAAATTAAAATATATAAAATTGCATATTAGAAAAGATAATAACCTCAGGACAGAAACCCCCTATAAAAAATATTTAAAAAATTATTAAATATGAAAATATAAGTTTACTAATACTAAGGTGTGTTTAAGGGCTAATCAAAAACTTAAATCATCTCAATAAATGCCTCCAATCTTGTCTTTAATTGCTCTTTATCACTCTCAGAGTAGTCAGTTTCAATTCTTATGACTGGAATACCCTCCTCTTTTAAGGCCTCCTCTACCTTAGCTCCCTCAACGTTGAATGTATGGCAATACTGTAAGGTGTAGTAAACAACCCCGTCAACATCCAAGTCCTTAACCAATCTCTTTATATTCTCGATTCTCTCATCGTTTTTGAATCTACAAGCACAGGGGATTTTAAAGTATCTTTTTGCAATATCCTCTATACTATAACCTTCAACATAATTTTCAAAGAATCTTGTTCCCGTGCAACTCTCTTCTCCTACAACTATTCCTCCAACCTCTTCAATTATCTCGACAATCTTATTGTTTCCTGCAACCATTGGACAGCCAGTTATTAAGATCCTTTTACCTTCATAACCCTCTCCTTTTTTAACTCTCTCCTCTAACTCTTTAATTAAGTCCTCTAAAACCTCAATTGTATCATCAACATCCAATAAATAAGCAAATTGGAAAAGTTTTAAAACATCTAAACCTTTAATAGGAGCTGGCTTAGCCCTTCTTAACTCGTAGAGTTTATAAAACAGTTCTCTAATTTTATTTACCTTATCAACCATCTCTTTTAATTTTTCTTCAGTTATCTTATTTCCTGTTTCTTTTTCAACCAACTCCTTTAATTTTTCAACTTCTTTAATCCAGATTTCTAAAGAGGAATTATCTTTCATATGAGGGAGGTGCATCACATGCATAGGAACTAAATTTTCCATCAATTCAAACATTTTCTTCTTTCCCTCACATGTAGTTTCTCCAATAACTATATCAGAGGCCTCAAAGTAAGGGCAGGTTTTTGCTTTTTTAAAACCATAAGATGATTTTATTAAAGGGCAGAGGTTTCTTGGTAGGTCTTCTTCTGCTATTGGAATTGTATCATTTTTTCCTCCACATAAACCGACTGGAATCGCATTTCCTGCTAAAATAATTTCTATTGGAACATATGCACAAAACATTCCAAAGACCTTTCTTCCTTCTTCTTTTTGCTTGTAGAGTTGTTCTTTTCTATTTGCAAATTTTTGCATTAATTTTTCAATTGCCTGTGTCTTCATCTTCTCACCATTAATGTTTTTAATCGATATTTAGATATTAGTTTTTCTAATATGTCTCTCTTAATTTCTGAAAAATCATTAAAAGGATAGTGTTTTGACCATAAAAATATTATTTTTAAAATTTTAATTGGGAAGAAGTTATAACAAAATTTAATACCATGAATTTATATGTTCAATCATATGGAGCTATGATATAAATTTTACTAATATCATTTATAAGATTTACTATTTGAAATCAAATGGAATTTTTTAAATAGTAGATAATAAAAACACTTATTGGAAATTGAAATATAGATATTAGTTTTTTTAATAGGTGAGAGGATGGAATGGGAACCGAAAATTATTGGATTCTGTTGCAATTGGTGCACTTATGGAGGAGCAGATACAGCAGGAGTAGGAAGGATGCAGTATCCTCCAAGTATAAGAATAATAAGGGTTATGTGCTCTGGAAGAATCGAGCCCTCACTTATTTTAAAAGCATTTAAAGAGGGAGCAGATGGCGTTTTTGTTGGTGGTTGCCACTTAGGGGACTGCCACTATGATGCTGGAAACTACAAATGGCAAAGAAGAGCTATTTTTTTAAAACAACTATTGCCAGAGTTTGGAATTGAGCCAGAAAGATTTAGATTTGAATGGATCTCTGCTTCAGAAGGAGAGAAATTCCAAAAAACTATGATTGAGTTTCATAACACAATAAAATCCCTTGGGCCTTTAAAATTAAATGAAAAATTAAAAGAATAACAAAAAAGTTAAAACTAAAACTTAAAAATTATAATTAATGGATTAATTTAATTAATTAAGTTAATAAATTAATTGAACCAACTAAAAAATGGTGGTTAAATGTTAAAATTAGCTACCACATGGCTTGGATGTTGTTCTGGATGCCATATAAGCTTATTAGACCTACATGAAGAGTTATTAACTCTTTTAAAAAAGGTAGAACTTGTCCATTGCCCAGTATTGATGGATGTTAAAGAGATTCCGAATGATATTGATATTGCATTGATAGAGGGAGGAATAAGAAATAAAGAAAACGAAGAAATTGCAAAAGAGATGAGAAAAAAGGCAAAAATAGTCATTGCCTTTGGAACCTGTGCAGTGTTTGGAGGAGTTCCAGGACTTGGAAATTTATACTCAAAAGATGAAATTTTAGAAAAAGTGTATAAATCAACCTTATCAACAAAGAATGATGAAGGAATTATTCCTAATGAAGAAGTTCCTCCACTAACATCAAGAGTTAAGCCCCTTTCAGAGGTTATAGAGGTTGATTACTTCATCCCGGGTTGTCCTCCAGATCCAGAACTCACAGCAAAGGTTTTAAGTGCATTATTGGAAGGTAAAAAACCAGAACTTCCAAAGAAAAACCTATGTGAGGAGTGTCCAAGAAAGAAAAGCAATGAGGGAATTTCAATAGAAAAGATAAAAAGGAAATTCGAAGGAAAGCCAGATCCAGAAAGATGTCTTTTAGAGCAGGGGTATCTTTGCTTAGGTGTTGCAACAAGAGCAGGATGCAACGCTGCATGTCCGAGAGTAGGAGTTCCATGTAGTGGTTGCAATGGAGCGACAGATGTTGTTGCAGATCAGGGGGCTAAGATGATCTCTGCCCTATGTTCCGACTTTGGAGTAGATAAAGATAAAGAAACCGATCCAACAATACTTCCAAACTCAATAAAAGACAAGATCGGGAGTTTTTACAAATTTACACTTCCAAGTGCTTTAATACCCGGTAAGATCAAGTGATATTCAAGGTAGTGATTTGGTGATATGAATGGTAAAGTTGAGTGTTGAGCCAATTACAAGAGTTGAAGGGCATGGAATGATAACGATCTCCTTCGATGAAAATGGAAACTTAGATAAGGTTCATTTTCACGTTGTTGAAGTTAGGGGCTTTGAAAAATTTTTAGAAGGAAGGTATATAGAAGATGCCCCAATATATACACCAAGAATCTGCGGTATTTGCCAAGTATCTCATCATTTGGCAAGTGCTAAGGCAGTTGACATGATATTCAATGTAAAAATTCCAGAAACAGCAGAACTTCTAAGAAATTTAATGCATCAAGGAGCAACCATACACAGCCATGCTTTACACTTTTATTTCTTAGCAGCCCCCGACTTGATGTTTCCAACTACGGATGATATTCTAAAAAGAAATATCTTAGGGATAGCAAAAGAACATCCAGAAGTTGTAAAAGAGGCAATAGAACTAAGAAAAATAGGGCAGACAATAGTCAAAACCGTTGGAGGAAGAGCAATCCATCCTGCCACAGCAGTTGTTGGAGGACAGTCAAAACCACTTACAGAAGAAGAAAGGGATAAACTATTAAAACTGTCAGATCGGGCTATCGAATTGGCGGAAAAGTCCATTGAAATTGGAAAAAAATTGATTGAAAATATAAAAGAAAACAACCTGTTAGATATTGGCTACTTTGAGTCCTATCACATGGGAATGGTAAATAACGGAACTCATGAACTCTACGATGGAATGTTAAGAGTTGTAAATCCTAAAGGAAAGGTAGAATATGAATTCAATCCAAAAGATTATTTACAATATATTGCTGAAGAAGTTAGACCTTACTCCTACTTAAAATTCCCATATTTAAAAGATAAAGGTCCAGAAGATGGAATATATCGAGTAAATAGCTTATCAAGATTGAATGTTTCAGATAAAATGGCAACTCCATTGGCACAGAAATATTATAAAGAGTTTATTGACACGTTTGGAAAACCGTGCCACTATCCTATCTTATTTAACTATGCAAGATTAATTGAAATCCTCTCTTCCGCAGAAAAAGTAAAAGAACTTTTAGAAAACGATAAGATCGTTGATACAGACATCAGAGCTGAGCCAAATGAAATAACAGGAGAAGGTGTTGGTTGTGTAGAAGCACCAAGAGGAACCCTTATTCATCACTTCAAGACAGATGAGCAGGGAATAATAACAGACGTTAATTTAATAGTTGCAACAGTGCAAAACAACCCTGCCATGGACATTGGAGTAAGAAAAGTAGCTGAAAAATATATCAAAAATCCAGAAGATGCAAAACCAAATGTTTTAAATTATATGGAGATGGTTATTAGGGCTTATGACCCTTGTTTATCCTGTGCAACTCATATAATTGGTAAAAAAACTAACAAGGAGGATAAACTAACCTTAGAAATCATTCAAAATAAAAATAATAAAATATCAAAAAAGATAGTGGGATAGTTATGAGTGTTGTGATTCAGAGGGATGTTTGTTTGGTTTGTTATGCTTGTCAGGCGGAGTGTCCTACTGGGGCGATTGATATAG
>JAADDS010000053.1 GCA_013153845.1 Methanococci archaeon
AAACATAATCAATATTTATTCTCTTCATATATATGCTTTTCTATACCATAATTTTTCTACCCCCAAATAACCCCTTTTCTTTATAAACCCTATAACAAAACAATTCAGACATATATCTAAAAAATAACAATAAACAGAAAATAAAAACATAAAATATAATTAATCAATCGTGGATTTCTAAAAACAACTTCAATAAATTAAAAACTCTAAAAAAACTCCATAAATAAAAACATCAAAATATCTAAAATAATAAAATAAACCACCCCTTCGAAACCCACTAAAAACAAATAAAAAATAAAAATCTCAATTAAAAACCAAAAACACAAAAAAACAGAAACAAACAACAAGATAAATAAGAAAACAAACAGTCCATATATTCGATAATATTAATATTAGAGGCATAACTTATATATACTCAATGTTTTAAAATTTGTCATTAATAATAATGATAAATTATTGGTGGCAGCATGCTTAAAAAAATCGCAAGGAAGAAGTGTATTCATGCGATGCTTGTTTATACCGGTGGGTGTAATGCATGTGATATTGAAGTAGTTAACGCAGTGTTTTCTCCGTATTATGATGCAGAGCAGTATAATGTTTTTCTTACGTTTAATCCGAGGGAGGCGGACATCTTAATAGTCACAGGATGCGTTACTAAGGTGGTTGCTGAATCGCTGAGGCAGATATATGAAAAGATTCCAGAACCAAAGGCAGTTATTGCCGTGGGTGCGTGTGCTTTAATGGGAGGCGTCTATAAAAATATAGGTGGAGATCTTGGAACTTCGGAGTTCATTGCTGGCCCTGTGGAGAATATTATTCCAGTGGATGTTAAAGTGCCGGGATGTGCTCCGAGACCTGAGGATATAATATCTGGAATAGTTAAGGCAATTCCTAAGGTTATCGAGGGAAAATAAACTTAATAAAGGTAAAAACTTTGTGTTAATGTTTTAGTTATTAAGTATTATATGCAAATATGCAAAAAAATTGAAATCATGAATTTGAGGGATATTATGATTAGCGAGGTTTTTTCGGTTTTGGGAATTCCAGCATTGGCATTTGCAATCTCCACATACATTCCTGGCATTCAAAGAAAGATAGAAGCGAGAATACAGCAGAGAATTGGGCCAAATATTTTATCTCCCGGATTTTGGTCGGTTTTTAAATTTATCTTTAAGGAAGTAAAACTTCCTGATACCAGCTTGCCTCGTTTATATAACTTACTTCCTCTTCTTTCTATCGCTGTGCTGTGGATTATTTTGGCAATAACATCGTTAACATCGTTTCATATATTATCAAATGAGATCGGTATTGTTGGGCTTTTAAAGTTAGAGGAGATGATGTATGTTATTCTTGGTTCTTTGTCTTTTTCTATAATGGGATGGAGGATGCCATATATTGATGAATGTAAAGGAACACCATTTATAAAAACGTTGAAAATATCACTTGAACAGTTAGGAGCGATCAGAAGTTTTAAAATGATAACCATCGGATCCTTTCCTTTTTATTTAGCAACATTTCTCCCATTCATTCAAAAAAAGAGTATTTTTTTAAAGGATATTGTTGGAGAGCCATTTTTATTATCACTTGCGGGGATTTTTGGAGCAGTTTGTTATTTTATAGGGTATTTAATAATGATAAAAGAGTATCCATTTTCAATAACGCATACTAAGGCGGATGTTATTGAAGGGCCAACGATGGAGTTGATTGGAAGGTATAGAGCGATCTATTTGGCAAGCACTGAACTTTTAATGATAACACTCGGTAGTTTGTTTGCAACTCTGTATTTAGGAATTGCTCCTGATATAAATAATCCTATCACTATTGTTGAAAATTTGGCTATTGCGGTGATCTTTCCAATATTAGCAACGTTTGTTAGGGCATTTTCTCCTGTTCTATTATTTAAGCAGATATATCCGATTTCCTACGTGGCAACGTTGATCGGTGTAATTGGTTTTGTCTTTGCATTACTCGGTTGGTAAATTGAGCTTAAAATTTCCTTTTAAAATTCTATCTTTTAAGTCGTTTGCTAATTTTAGAGCTCTCTTTCTATCTGATTGCCTGCATGTTATTGGAATTCCACATATAGATCCGAGTTTTGTTTCAAAAACATTGTAGGGGCAGATATTACAAACTCCACATCCAAAACAATCTTCTGTTATTTTTATTTTACCATTTTCTCGTTTTATAGCGAGAGTAGGACAGTTCTCTTCGGCTATACAATTATTGCAGTTTTTACAGTTTTCTTGCTTTATTTTTGGCCTTAGGTCTACATTTTCCCAGACCTCTGCATAATTTCCAATATCTATTATTTCTCTTCCAAAAATATTCACGAGAGGTAGTGCAATATCTTTATCAAGCTTTTTTAGAGCATTTATATGGTTTTTAACGTATATTGGAATTGCTATTGTGTTATATATCTCTACTCCGTTTGATGTTATAAACCCTCCTAAGTAGTAGGGATCCATTTCCTTCATATCTGCTGAGATCATTAAATTTGGCTTATCTATTGAGGATCTTGTTCCAAATCCTAATATTAACCCTTCAGCTCCATTTAAAAGTGCTTTTTTTCCAATTATGTCTTTTTCATTTTTTATATTCATATTTTCAAGTGGATTGAACATTCCACATCCAGAAAAAGAGGCCTCCCCTTTTTTTATTGGCAATCTGTGGAATATGGTGTTGATTTTGTTATCTGACGTGTTTGTAATTGCAGTGTAATTTTTAAATGCCATTCTTGTCCCTAACATTTTAGCCGTTGGTAGATCTTCAAGTTTTATTTCATTTTTATATATTTTTCCCTCACATATGGCTTTTGCTTCAAAACTTTTTCCTTTAACAAGATCTTTAAATAAAAATCCAACTTCTCCGTAAAATATCGCATCAACCTTTCCTAAAAATTCATTGGGGCAAATTCCAACTGTCCCTTTTATATCGTTTAAGTAGATCTCTTCTGCTCTCTTGAACGTTTCATTGAATGGAATATGAAAGATCCCAGCAGTTCCGGACATTATTCCGCATGTTGCTGAGGTTACAATATCCACTTCTTCGAGTTTTTCTTCTTCATTGTTTCTTATGTATTTTTTCAATTCTTCAATAGTTATGACATTTACCACTTTTAGCCACCTTTTTTCATTTTCTTACACATTTCTAATAATCTCTCTATCCTTTCTTCTGTTGGAGGGTGTGTTGAAAAGAGTTTCGCAATAAAATCCTTTCTAAAAGGATTTACAATAAACATGTGTGCAGTTGCGGGATTTCCTCTTTCCATTGGATGGATTTCTACACTTTTCTCTAATTTTGCGAGAGCATTTGCTAACCATAAGGGATGAGTTAGTTTTGCTCCTTCTTCATCTGCATAAAACTCTCTCTGTCGTGAAATGGCAAATTGTATTAAAGCAGCGGCAATTGGTGCCAATATCAACAGTAAAATCGTTCCAATTAACTCCAACGGATTGCTGTCTTCCTCCTCAGCAACGAAAAAGATCCCTCCCCAGTAAAGCATCCATTGTGCTATATATATAATTGCTCCTGCTAATGTTGCAACTACTGTGCTTAATAATATATCTCTATGCTTTATATGCCCAATTTCGTGTCCTATAACCCCCTCCAATTCCTCTGGAGATAAAACCTGCAATATTCCCTCCGTTACTGCGACCACGGCATTATCTGCGTTTCTTCCTGTTGCGAACGCATTTGGAGTAAGGGTTGGCACTATCGCAACTTTTGGTTTTGGAAGCCCTGCTTTTCTTGCGGTTCTTTCAACTATTTGATGTAGCCAAGGCATTTCGTTTTCATCAATAATTCTTGCGTTATAACTCATTAAAACAAATTTATCACTCATATAATATGCTATGATGTTCGGAATTAACGCTAAAAATATCGCGATCAATGGATGGATGTGTAGTAGTAGACATATGATATAGATCAATGCCACAAGAAGAGCCATTAAGAAGTATGTTTTTATAGTTTCCAACATAATCGCACCTTTTAATTTTATCTTATTTTTTACAGCATTTTCCGATTATTGTTGTATCTAAAATAAAAATTTTATGCTGCTTAATGTTTGCTTATATGATTATATATTTAAAATAATTATAAAATATAAGGTTTTTTCTCTTATCAATGTTCCTTTTATTTATATTTTCATTTTACATTTGACTATTAAAATTAACAAATAAAGCTGATTTTTCAATTTAATTTCTTATAAAAATTAATAGAAATGAAATTAAAAAATAAAAGTTAAAATTAAAATTTCATTGTTTAAATTTGCATTTAACACTTTCTAAGTCCCCTCCTCTTTTATATGAGAGGAGTATTTTTATTTCTCCTTTATCTGCACTTCTATTTAGGGGAAATATAAGTGGAGGATTTAACATTGGTGTTTGGCCAGAGACACAGTCCTTATTTAATATGGTATAGGTTCTTAACTTTATTCCGAGATTTTCTGCTCTTTCTTCTGCTTCTAATGTTATGTTATATTTAACCTCAAGAGGATTTACTTTATAAAAATCTACCTCTTCGTATATTATCTCTTCTGAGATCTCCTTAGATGTTATCTCTTCATCATAGTAAGGATGATTTAGTTTTGCATCTACAAGTTGAATTGTTGTTATGGCTTTTTGAGGGATTATTTTAGTGTTTTCTTTTAAATAACCTCTTTTTATTATTGAGTTTAAGACATTTACTTGTGGTTCGGTTATCAGGGCAGTATCTAACAGTTCCGCTACGATTACATCTGCTTTTTCTTTAAAGTTGTAAAGTGAAGCATCTCCCTCGATAACTTCAATATTTTTAAAACCATTAATAGATACATTTTCTTTTGCATATTCATAAGTAAATGGATCCAGTTCAATTGCATAAACTTTCTTTGCTTTTTTTGCTGAGATCATTGCAAGAATCCCTGAGCCGGTTCCAAGATCGTAAACAACTTCTCCTCCTACCAATGTGTTTTCTATCGCTTCTTTAAATATTGCTAATCTTTCATAGTCGGTTAATAAAGAGTAGTGCCATTGAGGAACTTTTAACCTTAATTTGTTTTTTGCTAAACCCATGATCTCCCTTTGTATTCACTTATTTTTACATCTCTTTTCTTTTTCAAATTGCTTTATCCCAATATTATCTTTTTATATTATTTTATTATCATTTTATTGTTTTGTTGATATTTTGTTATATTGGTACATTATACTGATATTTAGGATTGCGTAATATATCCGAGAGTATTTTTCAGTTTTTACGAAAATGAAAAAATATATATACTGTATAGTTAATAGTATTATTATGTGGGGGCATTAATTTACCTATTTTAGATTCTTAAATTTAATGCACTGGCAAATTAGTTAATAGTGGGGGGAGGGGATTTACGCTTTGAGCCATTTAAACCGAATTTGCTACCTCTCTACTTACTGTTTAAATTAATTTAATCCTTTTACTTTTTTACGTCTGCAATATCTAAACTAAAAAATGAACATGTAAATTATATAAACCCAAATAAAAAAGTAATTGTATAAATGTAATTGTATACCCAATTAATCACATACTTAAATAATTAAATGATAAGCATAATTGTTGAATTAATCCCTTATCATTCCTCTCTCTTTTTGCCATTTTCTTCTCAGTGAGAGTATACATCCTCCTCCTCTAACACCCCCAATTGGAACCTTTGGCGTTCCAAGACAGTTCATACATCTTGCCATTACCGAAGCCCCAAGTGCCAAACCATCTTCAACAAATACAACATTCTCCTCAACATTATCCCATATATTTAACGTTTTAAGTTTTTCAACAATTAGCTCAGGTTTCTTTCCAGTAATTCCTGCCCTTCCTGTAATTCCGATTGCAGATTTCTCATTTATTAGGTTTTTTTCATATGCCAACTTTACCAATCTTCTAACAACTTCACTCATAACGTAATCTAAACAACACAATAGAGTAGGAATATCGCTTTTCTCTACCAACTCCCTACCTAATTCTTCCAATTTTACAAGATCACTTCCATTTTCTCCAACATCACAACCTATCAACGTAGTTCCAGCTTTTTCAGCTGCTTTTGGATCTACGGGAACAGTTCCAAATCTCTCAACATCTTTAGGAACTTCTTTGATAATTATATACTTGTGCATTTTTTCTGCGTATTCTTTTGCTAACTCCTCATTTGGCTTTCCTTTTACATCTGAGAGATCTAACGCTGCTCCTGTCTTTTCATCTATCTTTCCAGATCCTCTCGCGATAGCGTCAGCGATCGCTCCTGCTAATCCACAGAGGTTTCCGATGACTTTTGCATAGGGAAGTGTATCGTTGGTAATTCGTCCTGCTAATGTGGTTCCAAAGTCAATACTCATACATGGATTTCTAAAATCGACATCAGTCCACTTGCTTCCAACTTTTATTCCTGCGGTTACAAGTTCTCCTTCCATTTCGTTTGCAACAACCTCTTTACCTGTTGGAGGTAAGACACCAGTAACTGCTCCATCAAAGATAATTTTATCTAAAAAAGAGTATTTATCGAATGGTTTTGGTATCTGATCTTTTGTCATTGCAGGAGTCATCTTCGCTGGCGGAACCCCTGCCTTCATACATCCTTGGGCTAATGCAATGATCATCTCTCCAACTTCTTCGGGAGATGCAAAACCAGCAGTAACCCCTGTACTTCTAACAACAAAGTGTAAATCATCTACTGTTAACCCCGCCTTTTTTAAACTTTCCAGTAGAACTTCTTTAACCATATCCGAGACGGCTTCTCTTGTTAATTTAACCCCCCAAAGTGTTTCTCCAAAGACCTCTTCTCCTTTTTTTGGTGGCCTAACATCTCTTGTCATTTTTACGTGCTTGCTAACTATGTATGTTTTACCTGTCTCCATATTGGTTGCGGTAATGATCGATTTGGTAGTAGTGTTCCCAAGTTCCACTGATGCGACAATATAGTAGGGATTTCTTTTTAATTCAATTAGATCAACGCTTTGGGATTTTGCATAGGCAATTTTTGGCTTCTTTTTGAATATTGAGGATATTACATCAAATATTCCCATACTATCTCCCCCTTTCCTCACTAACTGTTTAGATCTTCTTGCTTCTATTTAGTTTATTTTTATGTTTATTTTATTTATTTTTATTTTTGTTGTTTATAAATATTTGGCTATAATATCTCCTTTACAAGTTTTTTTGATAGGGCAATAATTGAAACTATTGGGGGAAGTCCAAGTGTCTCTTTGAAAAGTGAAGCATCACAAACATAAAGCCCTTCCTTAACCTCAAATTCATCAACAACCAAACTTAAACTTCCCCCTGGATGAGATCCTCTTGGATGTGTTGAATAGATCTCCTCCACTCCAAGTTTATGGAGATATTTTGATCCCTTACTAATTCCTCTCGCTAATGTTTTAAAATCCTCCTTTGTTATTTCTTTTTTGAGTTTGTTTTCTAATACAATGCCATTATTTTCGTCCTTTATTTTGATCATGATCCCAACAACATCTTTTTCTTTAAGTTCTTTTGTTTGGTTATCTTCCCCTATTTTTGTGATTTCGTTATAGAGTAGTTGAGAGTAGTGTGTAGTGAGTATAAAATTTTTATACTGTTTGCACATTAGCATTGAAATATCTTTATTTAAATAACTGTCCTTTAAAATTCCCCCGATTGTTATAAAAATGTCTACAAATAGGTTTTTTCCAATGTTATCATCATTAATAACTTTTTTTAAGAGTCGTGGGGAGTTAATTCCCCCTGCTGAGATGATGAGATGTTTAGTTTTTATAGATCGGCCTTTTTTATCTCTAACTACCCAACAATCGTTTTTTTCAATACTTATGGTGTTGAAGTTCGATATTATTTTAGCATTAGATTTTTTTAGGTAGTTTATTGGAGTCCACTTCGCTTCACATAGTTTTTTTGCACACATTCCACATTTTTTACATCTATCAAAATTAATAAATTTTTCCATTTTTTTAAAACCCAAATCAGCAAATTTTCTGTCAATATCTCTTAAAAAATCATCGCTTGGGGATCTTATGTGCAATTCTTCCCATATTTCAGAGTATATTGATTTATTTATTTTATAGCCCTTTATTTTGGTTTTTATTGCATTTCCTAACGAGTAGATTCCACTACCCCCCACACCGCAGATATAATTTACTTCAACATTTTTTCCTTCAGATATGTATTTTGGTTTATCTCCTTTTTCAATGATCGCTATTCTACAATTCTCTCCGTATTTTTCTCTTAATTCTTTTGCTATTGTAGATCCTGCCACTCCAGAACCGATAATTACAAAGTCCTCCATTTTTACACCGATGATGCTTATTGCAAGAGATTAATAAAAGAGTTAATAATATTAAGTGATGATATTTATAAGCAATTAATATTAGTATGTTGTTTAAAAAAATTAATAAGAAAGTAAAGATAAAATAAAAAATCGATAAAAAATTTAAGTCAATATATTATTTTTTTTATTATATTACCTCTTTAGATAATTTTTACCATTTGATCTTCATTCAATATCCTCAAATTCATCAAATTTTCTTTTTCTTCTTTTTATAAGGTAAAAGATAACCCCACATACAATTACAATTCCTATTACTGCATAGATTGGATTAAAGTTCTCTTCCTCTTTTTTCTCTACCCCTATGTGAAATGTTTTTGAGAGGTTGTATTTTTTATGGTAATCATCAAAATAAGAAACTTCAACATTTAACGTTAGATTTCCAAATTTATTTATTTTAAATACTGCCGTGTCGTAATCGTCTTCATCAAGATCTCCTATATATCTTGTGTAATTTTTATTATCTATATTTAAAATCATTACGCAATGCTTAATTTTTGAATTTCCTCTATTTGCAATTCCTACGGTCAACTCTACATAATCTCCCTTGTTTTCTACATCGTCTAAATAAATAAATGGTTGATCTGGATATATCTTCTTTAAAACTCTTATATTTATTGGAATAGTTGTATTGTATCTGTTTCCATCTTCTCCTGTCCAATACAACTCTGCATTGATTGAATATATTCCATCCTCTATTTCAGGTATCGCATATAACTCAATAGGAATAGTTTTCTGCTCTCCTGCATTTAAACAACCTAAATACACTGAACTTCCACCTAATACATTGATCTTTTCATTTCCTTTAAGATAAATGCTTAGATATTTTGCAGTTCCGGTTCCGTCATTTTTTATAGTTATGTGTATAAATTTACTCCTGCCGGGTGTTATGGAGGTGTTATCAACATTTATTTCAAAGTTGGCTTTTCCGTAGATTGGTAGGTAGTATATTTTTGTTAGTTGGTAGTGGTTTGTTATTTCTTTTCCGTTTTCGGTTTCTACT
>JAADDS010000071.1 GCA_013153845.1 Methanococci archaeon
TTGAAAGGCAGTGGGTAGAGAGTAGTCCGATAGTTAAACTCAAAAAAACAAAGTTTACAAAGGAGTTGCTCTCTCTTGCGAATGAATTGGCAAGTATCTACTTAGAAAAAGATCTTGCCTCTCTAAGGGCTTTAAAATTAGCAAAGGCAATATCAGGAATAACTGAGGAAGAAAAAAGCGATCTTGATGAGTTTTAAGCTCTCACATCGATCTTTCTTCAATATTATTTTTCTCTATTTCTCATTTATTTTTTAGTTTTTTAGTTTTTTGGTTTATTTAATTATTAAAGACGCATAGGAATACCTCTTTCAGCACAATATTCTTTTATTTCTTTTATTGTGTATTCCTTGTAATGTAAAATGCCTGCCATTAATGAAGCATCTGCCTTTCCTTCAACAAAAGCTTCATAAACATGTTCTGGTTTTCCTGCTCCGCCAGAAGCGATAACTGGCAATTTAACGCTTTTTGATATTTCTCTTGTTAAAATTATATCATATCCACTTTTAGTTCCATCCTTGTCCATACTTGTCAGTAAGATCTCTCCTGCTCCTAATTCTTCAACCTTCTTAGCCCAGTTCACAGCATCAATCCCTGTCTCTTTTCTCCCTCCGTAGATGTAAACTTCAAACCAGCAGTAGCCATCCTCAACTTTGAATATATTTTTCCCATCTTCTTTAATACTCTCAATTTCATCTTCTTTTACATAATGCCTTTTTGCATCGATAGCAACAACAACACACTGAGAACCAAAGATCTCACTCGCTTCTTTTACTAACATGGGGTTCTTTACCGCAGATGTGTTTATAGAGATCTTATCAGCCCCCGCTCTCAGGATCATCCTAAAATCCTCTATGGATTTTATCCCTCCTCCAACGGTTAGGGGTATAAAAACCTTTTCCGCAGTTCTTTCTACAACATCTATTAATATGCTCCTTTTCTCTGCTGATGCAGTTATATCCAAAAATACAAGTTCATCTGCTCCTTCATTATCATAATACTGTGCTAATTCAACAGGATCTCCTGCATCTCTAAGATTTAAAAATTTTGTGCCTTTAACAACTCTTCCATCTTTAATATCCAAGCATGGGATAATTCTCTTCGTTAGCATACTAATCCCTTAATTTTTATTTTATTTAATTTTTATATTTTTATCTCACTTTTTAAGGGGTTTTATTACTCCCCTCTTTTTATTGTTTTTAATACTTCTTCTTTTAATATTTCTAAAAGTAGTTTTCTGTATTCAAGGAACTCTATACTTGTTCTATCTCTTGGTCTTTCTAACTTTATTTCAACGATCTCTTTAATTCTTCCGGGCCTTGCAGTTAACACAACCACTCTATCTGAGAGGTATATTGCCTCATCTATACTGTGAGTAACAAAGAATACTGTTTTTCTATCTTTTTGCCATATTTTTAATAACTCATTTTGCAGTATATTTCTTGTTTGAGCATCCAACGCTGCAAATGGCTCGTCCATCAAGACAATTTCCGGATTATTTGCCAAAGTTCTTGCTATTGCTACTCTCTGTTGCATTCCTCCACTTAGTTGATAAGGATACGCATCCTCAAATCCTTCTAAACCAACCATTTTAATAAATTTTTTTGCTATTTTAATCCTCTCGTCTTTTGGAACTCCCCTCAGTTCTAATCCAAATGTAACGTTCTTTAAGACAGTTCTCCAGGGCATTAGAGTATATTGTTGAAAAACAACTCCTCTATCCGCTCCTGGCCCTTTAACTTCTCTTCCATCAAGTAAAACTCTCCCCTCAGTTGGGGTGTCTAAGCCAGCTATTATTCTTAAGAGAGTGGTCTTTCCACATCCGCTCGGTCCCATTACTGTTAAAAACTCATTTTCGTAAACTTCTAAGTTGATGTTTTCTAAGGCCTTAACTCTATTTCCATTAAACTCAAAGATCTTTGATAGATTTTCAACTTTTAGTTTTACGTTCATTTTATCCCTTTATGATTAATTGATTTTTGATCTATTATTTTGATTTATTATGTGGGGAGTATTTTTTAATCCTATTTTATCATACTATTTTATCATAGTTTTATTATTTCATCATCTTTCTCCATGCAAAGTATTTATCTTCAATATATCTCAGCCCCCTATCCAATATCAAACCAATTATTCCGATAATTATCATACACGCAATAACTACATCCATCCTACTGATAGAGTAGGCATACATGATCAGATAACCTAAACCTGCATTACTTGAAGGTAGCATTTCAGCAGCTACAACACACATCCATGCAATACCTGCTCCAACCCTCAAACCTGTTAAAATACTTGGAGATGATGCAGGAATAACTACTTTTAGAAGAATATCTCTTCCTTTAGCTCCCAATGTTAGTGCTGCCTCTATTAAAGGGGTTGGAACACTCTTAACTCCTGAGATTGTATTTATCAATATTGGAAAAAACGCTCCAATAAATATTATAAAGATCATTGACATCTCTCCTAATCCGAACCATGCCAGAGACAGAGGAACCCAAGCTAAGGGAGGAATTGGCCTTAGCAGTTCAATTATTGTATCGAACAAGTTATTAACTGTTTTATAATGCCCCATTAATATTCCTAACGGAATAGCAACAGCAGAAGCTAAGAAAAAACCACTTAGAACTCTTTTTATACTGATCAAGGTATTGTCTATTAGATTTCCTGTTCCTAATATTCCTTGATTTGGATGAATTAAAACATTAACAACTGCTTCAACCCTTGGAAGAATCACAGGATTGTTTACATATATTGCCAACAATTCCCATACTACAACAGCAATAACTGGCAGGGCAAGTTTTAAAGCCAAATCTTTTTCATTTATTTTCACACCTATCCCCTTTCTAAGATGTTATTTTGCAATCCCTATATAATTTTACACATATCTTTGGATACTATAATTGCGTTTATTATTAATACCTTATTATTAACTGTTATTAATTTAGTTAACACTAACGTGTCAGTAAACAAAATCAATTAACTAAAAAATTGGTAGTTTAATAATTCATAAAATAATAAAGTTTTAAAAGAGCATGGAGTATTTAAAATTTATTATTCCCAGAGTGTTCCATTTAAATAGCTTATAACTTTGTCATTGGTTTTATTATAAATTTTTCCAATTAAAACCTTTATTTTAACTCCCTCATTGGTATCGATTTTTTTAATGTCCTTTATAACAACTAACATTTTCATCTTTCTCATAAAATATATAAATTCATCAACATCATCTTCGCTATCAAATATCAATTCAAAATCTTCAGAAATCCTCTCTCCTTTTGAGATTCTTCGTATTGTTTCAACCATTGGAATTAAAATTGCCTTTCCTAAATCTTCTGCTCTCTTTTTTAGATCTTCTTCGCTATCTTCAAATTCATAACTCATAAAGCCCTCTCTTACAACCCTACTAAATAAAAAATCCACACCCAAGTCAAAGAAAAAAGTAAACGCAGATCTTAGGTCTTCACATTGAGTATAGTGGGTGGTGTATTTTATTGGAGGGACTATCATTTCAGGATCTTTCATAACAACTCCTTCTCTCTTTCTTCTGTTTAAATCATTTATTATCTCTTTTATATGAAGGTGGGCAGTATCTTTATCAAGAATGGCTAATGGCTTTACATATGGTAGGTTATACTTTTTACAAAGATTTATTCTTTCATTTATTGGAAGAGATCTATTGGATTTCCTCTCTTTTATATCAAATATGTAAAAACCTAAATTTTCATAGCCCCTTTCTACTTCTTCGTAGTAGTAAGGAGTGTAAGGATTGTTTTTTCCAATCATCTCTCCGCATAACATATATTTATCAAAATCATCTAAGATTTTTAAATTTAAAAATTTTTTAACTTTTTTTGTGGTAAATGGGCATATGTGCCCCCCTCTTGTTAACGCATATACTTCTCCCTCTATCTTTACAATCCTTATGTTATATCCATTCAACTTTTCTTCAACAACAACTTTATCAATAAAATGCTTTTTTATTGTAGGATAGAGGGTTATTGCTCGATAAGTTTTAGGATAACCTCTAACCACATCAAGATTTTTGTTTAAAAATATTACTGTTCCCTTCTCTATCCCCCTAAAATCTTTTTTAAATATGAGTGTTTTTACATTTTTGTATTCATCTTCTTTTAAGATTTTCTTTTTAAATGCTCTGTTCAAATCTCTTAATGAAATATTAAGCTTTTCAGCAATTTTATTTAAATCATAGGATAAAACATTCATAACTTTTCCCCCGTGGTTTTTGACCTCGTTTAGTTGATCATTTTGGTTTTAGCACTTTGTGAATATTAGAAGATAAACATATAAATAGAGAGTTAAAAGAAATAATATTTATATAAATTCCGCAATAGTATATTAGGATAACTTTTTAATAGGTTGAAGAACGTTGTGTGGGGAGGAGGGGTTATGGATAAATTTAAAACCATTGGGGGAATTATTGTTCTCGCAGTTGTAATACTATGCGGGTGTGTTGTAATATTTCCAAAAAAATATCCTGACGTGTTGTATAAGGAACATGATGTAATAAAGATAGAGAATAGAACAATAAATGGTGTAAAAACTGCCATAGTTTACCAAGTAAAAACTAAGATCGGAGATAGAACTTCACCTTATGGGTTAGACGCAGAGAGTAGAAAAGATATTGGAATAATAACCTACTATGTATTTAAAAATACTGACGTGGATGAAGTCCAAATCATCTGCTATTATGCTGGGAATGGGGGAATTCAGCCATATTATAAATTCAAAATAGATCGGAGGGATGCAGAACTTTCGGGGCTGTTAAATGCTTCGGAGAATGAACTTCCTTCCGCCACGTTATACTGTATGGATAAGTTATTATCCTTAGGAGACCTTTGGGTTAATAAGCATCTGATTGTCAAGTAATTGCTTTGAAAGTAAATTATTTGTAATATGCGTAATAATAATGATAAAAATAATCATAAATAAAAAATTAAAAGGGGAGGGGTAGATTATGGTTAGAGTAGTTCCTTTAACTGATGAGGAAAAGATGAGCATCGTTTCAGGACTGAGAAGCTCAGTTCCCGCTACAAAACTTGTAACTTTAAGAAAATTACAGGAGATTGCAGAAGTTAGGCCAGAGGCACTTATCTATTTAGACACGTATGATAAGGTAACGTTGAATGAAATCATTGCCATTAGTTATCGCTAAGAAAGCATCGCCCTTTAGGGCGATGATGAATTCAGATGAAAACCTAACGGTTTTCATTACTCTCCTCGCTACGCTCGGAGATAGGGGATAAGGTTTATATATTCAAAAACGAATACATTCTTATCGATGGGTCGCCTGACCCGGCCCGATGACAGAACCGACCCGATGACCTCCTGGCGACAGGAGTGCAAGGGAGTTCCCTATGGAAACCTCCGCCCTTCAGGGCGGAGAGGAGGTCAGTTTGCTAAATCAGACTATAGAATACGATCCTGATGAGATTCTTAGAAGGGAGGCAATGATAACTCTCGAAAAGGTTAAAAAAGCATTAGGAACGAAATTTTCTACCTTTGTTCCACTTTGCACGTCTTGCAACTCACCTATCGATTTGGGTTGGAATTTTTGCACAAATTGTGGTGCAGAGATCAAAAATATGAAATTTGAAGAAGAGATTGCAAAGTGTCCAAACTGCAACAATTACATCTCCGATTCTTGGAAACATTGTGCTCATTGCGGGGCTAAATTGAAAGAAGAGGAAGAGGCAGTGTTAAGATGTCCAAATTGTAAGCGTCCTATTCAACCAGAGTGGATAATTTGCCCTTATTGCGGTTATCGACTTAAAAGAAAACCATGAAGGATTTATAAAAAAATAGATTTTGTTTTTAATTTAAAATGTTTTAACTATCTAGATATTCAACTTTCTTCTAATCTTTTTTAAGATCTTGCTATAAAGTGTTATATTATATTTACTCCCCAAAGAGCCGTAGTGATACTTTGTCCTCCATGGATTTTGGAGTAAAGAGAATTTTAACTTTATCAATTCATCACTTTTTATTTTTAGAAATCTTAAAAACTCTTTTGGAGATAGATCAGTTGGTTTTTCAAAATCTAACTCATCAAATATAACATAGGCGTTTTCAACCTCCCAGATAAAGTGAGCATCACTTCCGAATCCCATTGCGAAGCCATACTTCTCAGCATACTCAAGGGCCTTTAAGTTTGGAGTGATAGATCTACATCTACTATTAAAAACTTCAACAATATCTACCTGTTTTAAAAACTCCTTATCTTCCAAAATTCCAAATTTGGCTAAACTTCTTCTCCTATTTAGGTCGAAAGGGTGGGGCAAATATATTAATCCACCCTGCTCACTAACTCTATCCAATGCCTCATAAATATCCAAGTTTGGAGGAATTTCCTCAGTCAAAAATAATCCAATAAATTCCCCTGTTTTTGTCGCTATCTCTTCTCCGGGGATTGCAAAGTCCAATTTTGTGAGTTTATTGTGATCACAAACGGCGGGGATTATGTTCTTCTTTTTACATACTTTTTTTAATAAATATATGGGGTTTAAAGAACACTTACTTACTATGGAGTGAACATGTAAATCTACTTTTGTTTCCTTCATTTGTGTCCCCAAAGTTTATATTTTCGTTTTTAAACATTTAAGTTAAAGTTTATGTTTATTTTTCTGTTTTAATTTTATCTAACTTTGCTTCCTGCTTTTATATCTTTATCTACCGTTAACAACACAACGTTTCCTTCATCATCCTCGGCTGCCAAGATCATTCCCTCGGATAAAACACCGCACAACTTAGCAGGTTTTAAATTACAAACGACTATAACTTTTTTACCAACCAACTCCTCTGGTTTATAGTAATCTTTAATTCCAGAGACGATCTGTCTCTTTTCATCTCCTAAATCAACTATAAGTTTTAATAACTTTTTGGACTTTGGTATATCCTCTGCCTCTACAACTTCTCCAACTCTTAAATCGATCTTTTCTAAATATGTTATGTCTATCTGCTCCATTTTTTCTCCCTCTGCGGTTTTATTGTTGTTTTCATTTTTATCATTTTTATATAGTTTTTTCTTCATTTCCTCTATCTTCTTATCTTCTACCTTTTTAAATATTATCTTTGGTTTTTTTAACTCATTTCCTCTTAAATTCAGATCGAGTTCTTCGTTCATCAACTCCAACAGTGCAAGTGCCTTTTTGGGCATGTAAGGATGCAACAAATAGATGAGAGTTTTAACTGTCTTACAACAGGTATATAATATTTCCTTTAATCTTTCCTCATCTTTAACTGCCCATGGTTCCATCCTTTGGAAGTAAGCGTTTCCATCAATAGCAAGATGTAATATATTAACTAACGCATCTCTAAACTTAAAACTTCTTATATTTTTATCTACTGCCTTAATCGTCTCTTCACACTTTTTTAATAACGCTTTATCTTCTTCTTTCAACCTGTTTTCATCAACGATTGGAACTTTCTTAAACTTTCTATGTGTGAACGTTAAAACCCTATGGGTAAAGTTTCCAATTATATTGATTAACTCATTATTTATCTTATTTTTGAAATCGTCAAATGAGAAATCACAATCTTTAAAGAGAGGGGCTGACATTACTAAATAATATCTTAAATAGTCAGCATCAAAGTTTTTAACAAAGTCCTTAACCCAAACAACCCATCTTTTACTTGTGCTCATCTTTCGTCCTTCTAAGGTTAAATATCCCCCACTAATCACTGCTGTTGGTAAGTTAAAGCCCTTATGGGCAATTAACATCCCCGGCCAGAAGACGGCATGATGAACTGTTATATCTTTTCCAATGAAGTGATAGATCTTTGTATCTTTCTCTAACCAATACTTCTTCCAAATATCCCCCAACATCTTTGAAAATGAGATGTATCCAATAGGGGCTTCTAACCAAACATACATTACCTGATTAGTTCCTGGAATTGGAACTCCCCAACTTATGTCTCTTGAAATGTCCCAATCATGCAACTCTTTAATCCAATTTAATGCCATATTTTTAACATGCTCTGGCATTTCTTTTGCATTTTTAACATATTCCTCTAACTCATTTTTTAAAGCACTCAACTTAAAGAAGTGATGTTTTGTTTTTCTAATTTCTGGTGTTCCTTTACAAATTACACAGTATGGGTTTTTTAACTCAAACGGCTCTAAGTGTCTTCCACAAACCTCACAGTGGTCTCCTCTTGCCTCTCCTCCACAGTAGGGGCAGATTCCTTCAACGTATCTATCTGGTAAGAATTTTTTACATTTTGGACAGTAAAATTGCTCTATCTCCTTCTCATAAATATAACCATTCTCTTTCAACTTTAAATAAAACTCCTGAGCTGTTTCTATATGTATTTGGCTGTGTGTCTTTCCAAAGGCATCAAACTCTACTCCCAATAAATCTAAGTCCTCTTTAATCTCATTGTGATATTTTTCAACGATCTCCTCTGGGCTTTTTCCTTCTTTTTCAGCAGTTAATGTTATAGGAACTCCGTGGTTATCAGTCCCTCCAACGTGTATAACGTCCTCTCCTCTTAACTTTAAGTATTTATACATAATATCTGCTGGGATGTAGGTGCTTCTCGCATGACCTAAATGTAAGGGACCGTTTGTGTAAGCTAAGGCAGTGGTTATTAGGTATCGCATATCTATCCCTCAAGTTTTTATTTTATTTTTTATTTTTTCATTATTTTTAATCTTTTTTAGTTGGTTTATTGTGTTTATTATTTTACTTTTATTTTTATTTTTTTCTTTTACCTAATATGTGCCTTGCAATTGGATCGTCTATATTAAGCATTTTTGCAATAGTTTCGAGCTTCTTTGTGGTTAATTCCACTGTATTATGTGCTTTTTTTAAAATATAGGGGTAGCCATTTATTGATATTTCTTTTATTGATGAGATTACTCCTTCATCAACTTTATTAAAGCTTGTTAAGCCCACAACTCCACAGTTGTCTTCTAATCGTATAAATTGAATATATGCTGTTCCAATTTTTGCATTAAATGGGTGTTTTTCTATAAAATGGATCCCTTTCACTATACTGCTCAGTTGTTTATGTTTTTCTTTTTTTTCATCACCTATTTTCCCAAGAAAATCGATGGGTTTTGAATATCCTGCTTTATCAGTATATTTTGTAAATATTGCAATGTCTGGCATGTTTCTATCAAAATAGATATTTATTTTCGATGTTTTTGAGATTCCTATTAATTTATCCTTAAATTCATTAATCAATTTTGTTAAGGTTATGATATATTCTACATGTTCTATTAATATTTTTTCATTTAAATCATGTTCAAGATCTTTTGATATAACTCCAATCTCTCCACTTTTCATTTCTTCATCAATTTTTTTACTAAATTCTTTTTTATATTCAAGAAATATATTTTTTAATTGTTCTTCATATGTTTCCATCCCTTTCTTTGTAGAGATCAATAGTGAAAATAGAGAGCCATCAAAGAGGTAGTAATCTACATCATAATTTTTCAAAACATACATTGCTGTTTTTAATTCAAGTATTTGCATAAACCTTCTAATTCTATCTTCAATCTCTAAGGGATGTGCAATGTCAAAAATATATTCCTCACCAACTTGTTTTATTTTTTCTCCGTTTCTGTGCATAAAACTAACTGCTCCAACACCATAGAATGAAAAAGAGATGTAATCTATTTTATTACAACTTCCATCTCCTCCTGCGAAGTTTAAGTCCAGAGAATTATTAAAATCGTTTAAAATCCAATGTTCTTCAACTTCTTTTTTATCAATGTCATTAATTTTTTCCATTTTTTTAATTATTTGATCTTTGTTTTTTAGAAGATATTCTATCATAAATGATCCCCTTTGATTAAAAACATGAGTTTAATTTTTAATTTTAATTTAAATAGAGATCTTAATTATTTTAATAATTTTTATTTCTTTTTTATTTCTTACGCTTTAACATTAACATTAAAAACTAAACAATAAAAATTTTAAAAAATCGATAAAAAAGGAAAAATATCCTAAATCATTAAACGTTTTAGTAATCCATAAACCATTTATAACTTTTAAATTAACTTTTAAATATTTTTGATACTCTTACTTAATGAAAGATTTTTAACCCTCAATCGTTCCATAACCGATTAATCTCCATCTTGATCCAACTCTTCTGCTTATAGCTACCCTATCCCCAACATCTGCACATATTGGAAGTTTTAATTTTATATCTGCAACATCTCCTCTCGCTGATGTTATAACTCCTGCTGTTGTTGCGGTTCCAATGTTAAGCATTAAAACCTCTCCAGTTCTCAGTGGCTCTATTTTTAACTCCTCCTTCGTTCCTACAACTCTATCTAATAAATTAGCTCTTATTGTTATTTTTTCCCTTATTGGGGGTAGAGTTCCTGGTAATCCAACAACGCTTCCAGTTAAAGCATCTGATTTTGTTAGATATGGATCTAATGTTGTTCCAACTCCGATTAAACCTCCAGGATGTGCTTTTCTAAGAGGGGTGTTTCCAGCGGCTAATGAAACGATCTTGGTTGTTAATGGTTTCCAGAATGTTTTATTTTCTTCCGTTACTTTTATTCCCGGCCTGATTTCGATCTCATCTCCTACTTTAAAGACACCCTGAACTATTGCTCCCCCTAATACCCCTCCTTTAAGATCTTTAATTTCCGTTCCTGGCTTGTTTATATCAAAACTTCTTGCAACATACATTCTTGGCGTGGCATTAGGGTCTCTTTCAGGTGTTGGAATAAAGTCCTGTATTGCCTTTAACAAAACATCAATATTTGCCTCATGATGAGCTGAGATTGGAATTATTGGTGCATTTTCAGCTATGGTTCCTTTAACAAATTCTTTTATCTGTTCATAGTTCTCTTCCGCCTGTTTCTCATCAACTAAGTCAATTTTATTCTGCACGATTATAATTTTATCAATCCCTAAAATCTCCAAAGCCATTAAGTGTTCTTTTGTTTGAGGTTGAGGGCAGGGTTCATTAGCGGCTATAACCAAAATTGCCCCATCCATCAAAGAAGCTCCGGAAAGCATTGTAGCCATTAACGTCTCGTGTCCTGGAGAATCAACAAAAGAAACCCTTCTTAAGAATTTTGTTTCTGCTAAGCAGTTGGGACATCTTGATTTTGTTGTGTAAGTTCCACACTGTGGGCATTTTCTTATTTCACAGTCGGCATAACCCAATCTAATAGAGATTCCTCTCCTTAACTCTTCGCTATGCCTATCAGTCCAAACTCCTGTTAAGGCCTTAGTTAAACTCGTTTTTCCATGATCAACGTGTCCAACCATCCCTATATTTACTTCTGCCTGTTTTGTTTGTTTTTTCTTCGTCATACTATCCCCTTAATTATTTTTATAATTATTTTTAATTTCTTTCGATTTTAAGTTTCTGTTTTATTATTCTATTTTTATTTCTTTCTTTGATTTTATAGGTATCTTTGTAATTATTAAATAATCTTTATTAATTGGGGTTATTACGAATTTATATTTATAATTTTTTATAATTTTTATAAAAATTTTTTAGTTTTTATTTTTATTTTCAATTTCTTTCTTGACTTAAAATTCTGTGTAAACAACTCGCATAAAATAGGTCAGATATTAAAATCGTTTGACAAAAATAAAAAAGATTTATCGTTATATATTACAAGAGTTCTTTAGGTATTTATTGTTCTTCACTTCCTCCCTCGAGACCCAATAGTTCTGGAATTGTTTTTTCTCCGTATTCAACAACTTTGACATTTATTTGAACAATATCTGGAGCTATTGTGTTTCCCCTTACTGTTTTTCTTCTTCTTTCTCCTTTTTTCTTTGGTTTAAATCCTGGGGGAGCACTTAATAACACTCTAACTTTCCTACTTCCATGTATGTCTGGTCTCATTGGAAAACCGCTTGAATCAGTTCCTCCTCTTATTTGTAGTTTGTATCCCTCTAATCCGATTACTTTACCATCGAATATTTCTCCTATCCTTTTTCCTACTAATGGTGTGTTATCTGCCTCAATTTGATAACATTTTCCGTTTTTTGGATCTGCAACAACAAATTTAGCTGTTGGCATGGCTATCCCTCTCTGTTTCTTTTTATTTTCTATTTTATTTATTTTTTAGTTTTTAGTTTTTTGATTTAAATTTTAATTTTTATTAGTTTTAATAAAACCGCAATTTTCTTATAGATCGCCCTCCGCCTCCCCAGTTTCATCGTTTTTTCGTTCCTTTGGGGAAAAGGAACGGAACTCAACTGGATCATCAACGAGTCCCAACCCTTAGGTCAGGACAAGAGAGAAGATGTAGGGCAGTATTTATTGAGGGGCATATATTTTAAATAGTTTTTGGTTAAACTTTAAATGCGATTGTGATTATATAATAGAGGATTATAAGCCCTGCAATTGCTAAAAACATGTATTGTGTTCTTAACATTCTTTTTCTTCTTTGCATATATTCTAATCTGCATTTTTCTGAGCAGAATACTTGATCAGGAGGAATAGAAATCCCGCAGTTTAAACAGTGTCTATGCTTAGGAATTTCCATAATTATCCCTCTATTATTGTTCCGTTTATAATTCCTTTACTGACATTTAGAAGCTCTTCTGGAGTTCCTCTAACCACTGCTACCTTTAATTTAGCCCTTTCAATAATTTTTGCTGCAAGAGGATCAACGACTGAGGAAGATCCTGCTTTTAGTGATGAGGATAATGATAACTCTACAAGTTCTTTTACACTCATCTTTTTGTATTTTTCTGCATCTGAATATTTATTTGGATCTTTATTATAAACTCCATCAACATTCGTTCCTATAACTAAGAGATCGGCATTTATGAATTCTGCTAATGAAGCAGCTACCGCGTCTGTTGTATGAGCAGGATGAGTTCCTCCCATTACAGGAATTTTTCCTAAATTTAAAATAAGTTCTGCCTCTTCAAATGATGTAGGGACTTTTTTTATGCTGTAATCTTCTAAGGCAGTTATTAGTATCATTGCATTCATTCTTGTAGCCATTATTCCAAGTTCATCACAAAAACTTTCATTAGCTCCGAGTTTTCTGCCTATTTCAATATAATCTCTTGCAGTTTTACCTCCTCCGACTACTATCGCAACTTCATGCCCATCATCTTTAATTTTTTTAAAAGTATTTGCATATTTTTTAATTTTTTCTGGATCTGCTCCTTCTTTTGGCATCACAACTGATCCGCCCAGGTCAAAAACGATCCTCATTCTTTTTCACCTTTTATCATGATCCGTCTAAAAGAGTCATTCAAAGTATCAAAAAGGGAGTATTTAATTTTAATTCAATATTAATTTAAATATTAAAGTATAAAGATTAATATCCACAAAAAATAAAAAGGTGTTGTGTATTAATAATTATTATGTAAGGGTGGCTCTATCCATTCAAAGCCATCTTTACATCTTCAACTTTAACGGTCTTTCTCTTTGCATGTTTTGCTAATTCAACAGATTTCTTAGCGATCTCTAATGCGATTTCTTCTAAGACCTCAGCAAAGTATTTTCCTGCGTCTTCGCTAACTCTCTCTGCTCCTGCCTTTTTCAATATCCTTACGCATGGTGCAACTGGAAGCTCAGCCATAATATCACCTCAAAAATTTACATTTTCAATTTTCTATTTTGCAGTATATATATTTTTCGGAAATATTCCTTAATATTTTTGCTACACTTTTTTGAGTATCAATGTGAGTTCATTTTTAGTATTTGCCTTTAAATTAATTATCTTGCATATGTGAATATCAGATCTACGATCCAATATCTCTAAAATTTCATTTAGAGAGGATTTCTTTTTAGAATAGTCCTCAGCTTTCACTGTGTGGATAATATAACCTCCTGATTTCAAATAGTTTACAAACTTTAAAGTCAATAAAATCGATTCTACAGGATATAGATTAGTATCATTGGTTATTAGGTCAATATCTTCGTTAATATCTTCTTTAAAATTTATTAATTCTGCTCTCTTTTTTATATGGATAATATTGTCCTTTCTGACTTTTAACTCCCCCGTATCTATCGCATAAACCTTTTTTGCCAAGTTGGATAAAAGTTTAGTCCATCCTCCCGGAGATGCTCCTATATCTACTACACAATTAAGATCGCTAAACAACTCTGGAAATTTTTCTATTAACTCCTGCATTTTTCTCTCCGATCGGTTTAATGGCCTCTCCCTATACTTTTTTAAATTTTTTAAGTTTTGAATATTTTTATCAACTGAAATATCCCTAAAATCATCAATAAACACTGAAACGTAAGATTCATCTTGCAAAATTTCAATATTCACTTTAAAATCCCATTTTTTTAAATTTACTTTCAAATTTAAATCATTAAATTTATCTAAGATATATTCTCCAATTTCTCTTTCTACGTCTTCACTTTTAAAGGAATGCGATCCTCTTCTATTGCATCTTACAACAAACGATTTATTTTCTATTTTACCTTTTTTCTCATTAATTAATGAAGAAACTGCTTTTTTTATATCAGTCAGATCGGTTTTACATCCTCTCTCAAGTGGGATTATTCTAAACAAAAATTTAAGTTCTTCTTTATTATCCTCTATTTCCCTTAAAAATTCACTGAGATCGTAAGATAAAACCTTTAATAACCCTCTAAACGGTGTCCATAGGACTTTTTTCTTTATTTTAAGGGATTCAATTTCTTTTTTTAGTTCTGGCTCGAATCCGGGTTTTGTGGTAATAAGTGCTACTGGCCTCATAAAGAACCACAAAATTCTATTATATTTTTTGCTAATCTTATTTTATCGTCTATCGTTTTCATAATGGTGTTTGTTATTAAAATCTCACAAGGAATTTCTCCAGCAATATCCTTATCTTTGGAGTCAATAACTAAAACATCTATTATGTCCTTGTAATATTCATATATTCCCTTAACTGAAACGTCATAACCTTTAACTTTCATCAATTTTCCTGCAGGTCCAGAAACAGCTGAGTTTCCTACTATCGGAGATACTACAATAACTTTTTTGTCTTTTAATTCCTCTTTTATTCCTTCTAAACTTAAAATTGGCCCTATTGACGTTATTGGATTCGAGGGACCAATTATAACAAATTCACTATTTTTTATTGCGTTTATCGCTTCACTGCAAGGTTTTGCATATATTGAGTTCTCATATATAACATCCAAAACTTCGACTTCCCCTTTTCTTTTTACCCAAAAGTCATGGAATTTTAATAGATCAACTTTCCCTTCAATTTTTGAAAGTATTTTTGTCTCGACTTTATCGTCCGTCATTGGAATTACTTTTGCATCGATATTTAATGCCTTTCTTTCCATTTCTATGACTTCTGAAAGTTTATGTCCTCTTTTTAAATAGTATGTTTTATGCATTTTCAATGCCCTATCTCTATCCCCTATCTTCAAAACCTCATCAAATCCAAGCATTTTTAATTGATTGTGGGTATAGAATGTATCTCCTTTTACTCCATACCACGTTTCTTCATTTATTAAATCTGAAAGTGTGTATAAAACAGTATCTACATCAGGAGAAAGATACAGATCTCCTATCCAAGTATCTTCACCAGTATTAACTATTATAGAAAGATTTTTACTATCTACTACTCTTTTTAATCCCTGCAAGAGTTTTGGCGTTCCTGTTCCTCCAGATAAAACTGTAATCACGATCTCACCGTAGAGATATTAAATAATATTAATTAAATAATATAAACGATATTAAATAATTTTTAATTTTTTGAAGTTTATATGTTGGATCTAAATTTGTTGATGAGTTTGTTAGTTAGGTAGTATTTTCTTAAATTTTTTCTTGTTTCGAAGAATTCATCTACGATCTTTTTTATATTTTCCTTTCCGTTATGTTTTTGTGCAAGTTCTTTCATTTTTAGTGCATTCCTCTTATAAAGTTTTAAGTTTCTTATATCAAATATTGCCTCCTCTAATTTTTCAAGATTTTTGTAGGAGAGATGTATTCCACATCCTAAATCGTTTACTTTCTTTGCGTTGTTTCCTTGTTCTGGATGATCTAAATCAGGAATCACAATTAACGGTTTTCCAAAAGATAAAGATTCCATTATTGTAGAATGTCCTCCGTGGGATACCACAAATTCAGCATTTTTAATGAGTTCCTTCATATCTGTTGTTATTGGAATTATCTCAACATTTTCATTTTTATATGTAGTTAAATGCAGGTCTCTTTTTAATCGCTTAGCCACATCATAACTTCCACAGACAAGTTTAACTTTCAAATCATTTTTTAGAGCAATATTTCCGAGTTTTTCTAATATCTTATACCTATATTCAAAACCACCGATAACACTGAGTATATAATCGTTATCAACGTTGCAATCTTCTTTATTATTTAGATTATTATTACTTATACTATCATCAACGTCATATCGGATTAGTGGACCTATAAACTCCATATTTCTTATAATTTTTAAGTTATATTCACATATTGTATATGGAAGTGGAAAATCAGGAACGATAAATTTTTCACATCTTTCATTTATCATATTTAGGGCTTTCATCGTTGGATAAACAATTAAATCAGTTTTTAATTTGTATCGAGTATAGTTTTGATTGCTTATACACATAACTGGTTTTTTTAAAAGTTTTGCTGCAACAACAGTGCTATACTTACAATCAGAAATCACTAAATCGGGGTTGTATTCTTTTATAATTTTTAACTCTTTTTTAACCGCTTTTTTAGGGCTATACTCTTTATTAAATATACTCGATTTTATATCAAACTTACCATCCTTTCCTTTAAGTTTAATCTCGGGAAATGTTTCAAAAACAGGATAGTTATATTTTGCAATAAAATCTTTACTTTTTCCGTATGCAATGTAAGCTATTTCATAATCATCTTTTAATGCCTCTCCAACCGCAATACATCGGGTTGTATGTCCAAAACCCTCCCCACATACAGAGATAAGTATCTTCTTCATCATCTCACCCGAGATCTCCATTGTTATACTTGTTTTTTGTTTTTAATTTTTATTTTTTTATAATAACTTCTTACTTTCATCCGTAAGTGCTAATTTGTTTATTCTTCCTATCTTTTCTTTCCTTATAATTTTTCTATCCTCTAATTCTGAAACTATCCTTGATACCTTAGGTTTGCTCATCCCAGTCATCTCAACTATCTCTTTCTGTGTTATATGTCCATACTTTTTTATCAGATCTATTATTATCTTTTCATCGTCCGTTAAAAAGTCCCACAAAACACCTTTTTTTTCTTCTACATATTTTTTAGCAATATTACTTAGATTGTTGATTTTTTCTTTAAGAGATAGGTTCTCTCTTGTTATATCCTCAATTTGTTTAGTTAGAGAGTTCATTTTTTCCTTATATGTTGAGTTTTCTTCTAATAATTTTTGGATTTTACTTTCATAGTCAACGATCTTTTCATTCAATATATTTATTATCTCATCCTTACTGAGTAGATTTTTATTTGCATTTGCAAGTTTTTCTTCAAGATCTTTTATCTTATCGTTTAATTTTTTAATCTCTTCTATTTTTTCATTTAATATCATTTCTTTTTCTTTAAGTTGATTTTCTTTTTCATTTAAAGTATTTTTTAACACCGTTATTTCATCATTTAAATCGTCCAAGGTCTTTATTGTATTTTTCCGAAGCTTTCTTTCCCTTATAAACAATCCCGCAAATATAACCGCCCCTATAACAACTGCTATTAGTAGATATTTCAAATTTTCATTAACAAGTGGGTGTTCTATAATGTTATGTGTAGGATAGGATATGAAGGTGTATTTCACTGTTACTGTAAAGGTTATCTCTTTATTTAAGGATAGATCCCATATGATTATCTGATGTTTTCCGTCTGTTGTTATTTTATATCCTGAAGGGGTGACGAGTAGATTTCCCTCTGGAGAAAGAATAACCGCCCCAGGTGGAAGAACGATCTTTATCTCTGCCTTGTTTGATGATATTGGAAAGCTCATTATCAGTTGTTTAATTCCGTTTTTAGTCCATATTGCATCTCTAACTATACAATTTATTGTTATATTTGTTGATTCCCCTTTTGATAATGGTTTATTAAACTCTATATCAAGTTCTGTAACCCCTTCGTTGTATAGTGCACTGTATCCCTTAACACCGTTAGATGATGTTATTGTAAAATTTTTTATTGATTGAGGGATTGTATACGATATTTCAGTAAGATTTCTGTCCTCGTTGTTGTATACTACAAAGTTTATTGTCTCATTTATCGTGTCATCAGGATTAACAATACACTCAATATTTAGATTCTTAATTACATAGGAGGAAGATGCGTTGATCGCTACAAACAATAACAATAAAAAAATAACCGCATCTTTTGGTTTGATGAATATCACCTTGACCATAAAGTATTTGTATCTATATAACAACTGTTTTTATATAAAAATTTATCTTAAAAGTTTTTCAAAAACATAACGTTAAAAATTTTAAAACATTAAAAACCATAAAAACATTTAGTTGAGTAATTAAGAAATTAATGTCAAGTTGTGATTAACCAAATTTTAAAATTTAGAATCTCAAATTAAATAAAAATTAATAAATAAAAATTAAAATTAAATACCATTATAGCATGGAAAGAGTAAGAGGTCGGAACGATGATAAAGGACTACCGAATATCAATAGCTATCCCCCTATGTCTTCTAATCCTTTCCATCGTATTGATTGGAGTTAATGGAATCCCCAAAAGTATAGACATAACAGGGGGAACGGAAATAACTATAAAAGTGAATAAAGACATTGATATTACTCCACTAAAAGAAATGCTCGATGGAAAAGCAACAGTAAAAAAACTTAAATCAGCAGATGGTTATTACATTGTAGTTAGATGCAAAAACGAATATGTCGATTTTGTAAAACAGAAGATTATGGAGTTCTTCCATGTGGATAGTTTAAGTAAGTTAGATTACTCAGAAAAAACTATTGGAGCAACTTTAAGTAGGAAGTTTTTTGAGGAAGGATTTAAAGCCGTTGGGTTTGCATTTTTATTTATGGCTATTGTTGTCTACTTATATTTCAGAAGTCCAGTGCCAAGTGGAGCTATAATCCTCTCCGCTCTCTCAGATATAATAATGGCATTGGGAGGAATGAGTTTACTTAAAATAGAGCTCTCATCTGCGACTATTGCAGCACTTTTAATGGTTATCGGATACAGCGTAGATTCAGACATTTTATTAACCACAAGAGTTTTAAAACGATTAACAAAGAGTTTTGATGAAACAGTAAAAGAGGCAATGAAGACAGGATTAACTATGACTTTAACAACAATAACTGCAATGCTTATCTTACTGATTGTTGTGAAGTTATTCATCCCAGTAGCAGAGATACTGGCAAACATTGCTACGGTTTTAATTTTAGCATTAGTTGCGGATATTCTAAATACTTGGCTATTAAACGCCGGAATATTGAAATATTATATAACAGAATATAAAAAGTCAAAATAAGAGCAGTAAAAAACTGAATCAAATTTTAAAATGATTTTAACATGGACTTTATATGCTCTATCAATTCAAGAGCATCATCCATCTTTTTTAATTCATTTAAACTAATAACTGGTAAATTTTTGTATTCTTTTTCTTTTTCTTCTAATATTAGGAGAGAATATCCATCCAACATTTTAGAAAGTTCTCTAACAAAAAGTGCCTTTCTCTTTACTTCCTCACTACTTTTTTCCTCTATGTTGGTTAGCAAAATATTCATATCTTTTTCAGTATCTTTTTCTGCCACAGCATCAAACGGTGCTTTCTCAACAACAAACGATTTAAAACCCAGATCATTTAAAAAATTTATTGCCTCTTTTTTAAAATCCTCTAAATTTTCTAATTTGTTCTCAACATCCTCGTCTTCAACGGGCTCAAACAGATCTATGCCCCTAACCAGTGGGACATCTAAAAATTCCTCTATTTTAATAGCTACATCTACTGATGGATTAGCCATCTGCGTTTCATATTTGTATATTGCCTTTCTTGAAACACCTGCAACCTCTGCAAGTTTTCCAACAGAAATACCCATCGATTCTCTAACCTCTTTTAATACGTTTCCATCTATCTTTACAAAAAATCCTCCTCTATTTGCATAAACCATGGGCGGACTTCCCTCTAAATAATCCCTAAATGTCTCAAAGGTAACTGCCTTTATATTATATCGATCATAAACAACTCCGTGCTCCATTGGAGCATTTCTTGTTCTTATTCCTATTATTAGGGGAGTTCCATGAAGTATTTTGCTGATCTTTTTTAATTCTTTTGACTGATCTTTACTTAAACTGTCTATATTTTTTAATATTTTTAAAATAAGTCGAATATCTTCCTTACTTGCAACCATATCAAAACAACTTCTTCCCAATGGTTTTGAAACGATGAACTTATGAGCCCTCAATAATTCTATACATTCAGATATTAATATTTCTCTCATAACTATCACCGTGAATTCTTCTAATCTAAATCATCGTGATATTTATTTTTTATGGTCAATGATATATTAATATAATTTACCAATATAAAGGTTATCTTCCAAAATAGGAACTTTTATTCCTACTTTCTGAACGTCATTAAAAAGTGAGCAATACTCACAACAATATATATTAGTTTCTACTTGGACTCTATGTATACCATATATATAACAATTGAATAATAACATCAATAGTGTCATGTGAGACAATGCCAGAGCATATTCTTTCAGGAATAAAGGCAATAGTTGCAATGAAACTAAGAAGAAAAGGAATGATTCAAAGAGAAATAGCAGAGATTATTAAAAGCGATAGGTCTATCGTTTCTCATTATCTTTCTGGAAGGTATCCAAAAAGAAAAATCCTAAATGTTGCAAAAACAATAGAAGATCTTCCCCCAAATTACGGATCGAAGTTGATCCATTCGTTAACAGACGATAAAACTCTTGCCAAAAACTTAATAAAAGAACTTTATGAAGTAAAATTAACGTGGAATGACACATCTTGCATCGCTTGCGGTTCATGTCTTGTGTGTGTAGCACTCACACTGGATAATTTTAAGATAAAAATAGATGAAAATGCCTGCTATCTCTGCGGTTCATGCACTCTTCAATGTCCAACTAACTCGCTAAAATTTGTTAAGGAGGAATAACCATGATCGAGCAAGTAAAAGAAACATTCGAAAACGGATTTAGAATATATAGAGATGGAAAGATAGAAACAAGAGAACTTTTATGGAATGATGAACCATGTGTTGGTTGTGGAATATGTGCAGATATATGTCCTGTTGAAGCAATAGCAATGGGTCCTCTTGGAGCTATTGCAAAAGGGGATATTATTGCCCCAAAATTAGATATTGATGAAGAAAAGTGTGTTTTGTGTGGAATGTGTGCATCAGCATGTCCTTTTAATGCAATGGATTTAAAAATAAATGGAAAATCAATAAAAGAAGATGAAAGATACCCAAAAATAAAAAGAGATATTAAAATTTCACAGGATAAGTGTGTCCTATGTGAGCAGTGTGAAATGGTTTGTCCACAATCAGCAATAGAAGTTGAAAGAACACTGGCTGAGAGAAGTAAGTTTGTTATTGGGGAAGTAAATATAAACAAGGAGAAATGTGTTTTGTGTGGTATCTGTGCTGATTACTGTCCTGCTGATGCCATAGACCTAAAATACTGCTATCCAACACCATCAAACCCAAAACCAATAACAGATATAGAGGTTAACTCAGATAAGTGTGTATACTGTAAAGTTTGTGAATTCGTCTGTCCGCACAATGCAATAGAGGTTATCTGCTACAAATGTCCAATGATGAAAAGAATACCAAAAGCAGAGTTATATAAAGACATTAACGGAAAAACAGTTGTTGATAAGGATGCTTGCGTAACCTGCGGATGGTGTGCCTTTATCTGTCCAGCAGAAGCTATAGAAGTTGAAAAACCATTCAAAGGAGAAGTTATAATTGATGTTGATGCCTGCAACGCCTGTGGAGCTTGTGTAGCTATCTGCCCATGTGGTGCATTAGAATTCCCAATGCCAAAAGACAAGGCAGAAAAAGTGCCACGACTCATAATAAATCAAAATCTATGTGTTTTGTGTGGAGCTTGTAGCAAGGCATGTCCAATTAATGCAATAAAAGTTAAAAGAACTGAAATAAACTTTGAAAGAGAACCGGTAGCAATTGCATGGAAGGAAGCATTTAAAAAACTTATGAATCAATAAAAACTCAAATAATATAACCATTTAGACAAAAATTCAACAATACAAAAACACAATATCGACCATAATAATATGTGATATATAATCAACACTACAATCAACATTAGAAGGTGAGGAAATGAAAGCTTATGAATTGGTTGTTTATCGAGAAAAGTGCCACGGATGCGGTAATTGCGTAATAGCTTGCCCAGTGAACGCTAAAAATCCAGAAACATGGGGAGGTAAGGGTCCTTACAGTGATAATGTCGTTATTAGAGTAGAAAACGGAGCTGTTGCAATAGTTAACAAAGATCTTTGTGGTGGTTGTGGAGCGTGTATAGAAGCATGTCCAGTAGGGGCAATAGAACTCGTTTTTAAAAGAAAATAATTAGCAAATAATAAAAACTTAAAAAATTAATAAAAAACTAATAAAAAACATTGACAAAAAGGGATGAAAATATAAAAAGGGGTCATTTAACAATAAATCATAGTTCGGTGATAAGATGAAGTTCTTTTTAAACACTGGAAGGACAATATGGCAAGGAGAAGCAATGGAGGCAGGAAAAAACTTGGATATGTATGTAAAGGCAGCAGGTGTTGTTTATATCAATGAGGAAGATATGGAAAAATTAGGAGTTGAAGAAGGAGATAAAGTTAAAGTTAAGTCCGAATACGGAGAGGTTGTGGTTCATGTGAAAAAAGCAACAGAAAGAATGCCTGAAGGGATGATATATATCCCGATGGGACCTTGGGCAAACTGTGTCGTTAAACCAGATACACACAGCACTGGAATGCCAACGTTTAAAGGTTATCCTGGATTTTATGTTGAAGTAGAGAAAACAGATGAAGAATTTTTAGATATGAAGACGTTAATGAGAAAGAAGTATATTGAAATAGAAGAATAATTAAACAATTTCTATTAACAATAGTTTAAATTAAAAATTAAATTATTGTTTAAAATTAAAACGGTGATAGGATGGAATACATTATTAAAAATGGAATCGTCTACGATCCTTTAAATGGTGTTAATGGAGAAAAAATGGACATATGTGTTAAAGATGGAAAGATCGTTGAGAGCGTTTCTGACAACGCAAAGATTATTGATGCTTCCAACTGTGTAGTAATGCCTGGAGGAGTTGATTCACACAGCCACCTTGCAGGAGCAAAAGTTAACGTAGGAAGGATATTTAGACCAGAAGATAGTGTAAAAGACATCTATGCCAAAAAGGGATTAAGAACTGGAACTGGATTTTCAGTTCCATCTACATACAAAACAGGTTATCAATATTCAGAAATGGGGTATACGATGGTTGTTGAGGCAGCAATGCCTCCACTAATTGCAAGACACACACACGAAGAGTTTATAGAAACACCGCAGATAGATAAAGCAGCAATGCCATTATTTGGAAATAACTGGATGGTTATGGAGTATTTAAAAGAGGGAGATATTAAGGCATGTGCTGCATATGTTGCATGGCTGTTAAAAGCAACAAGAGGTTTTGCAATAAAGATCGTTAACCCCGGAGGAACAGAGGCATGGGGTTGGGGTAAAAACGTTCACAGCTTAGATGATCCAGTCCCATACTTCGATATAACACCAAGAGAGATCGTTAGAGGTTTAGCAGAAGTTAACGAAATGCTTGGTTTACCTCACTCAATCCACGTCCATCCAAACAACTTGGGACATCCAGGAAACTGGGAGACAACATTGGAAACAATGAAGTGTGTTGAGGGAATAGAGGCAAAACCAAGATATGGAGAGAGAGAAACATCTTACTACAACACCCACTGCCAATTCCACTCCTATGGAGGAACTTCATGGAAGGACTTTGAAAGTAAGGCAATAGAGATTGCTGAGTATGTAAATAAATCAAAACACGTGGTTATTGATGTAGGGCAGATCACATTAGATGAAACCACTACAATGACTGCTGACGGTCCAATGGAATACGATCTGCATATGACTAATGGATTAAAATGGGCAAACTGTGATGTTGAACTTGAAACAGGTTCTGGAGTTGTTCCTTTCATTTACAGTCCAAAAGGACCTGTCTATGCAGTTCAGTGGGCAATTGGTTTGGAACTCTTCCTACATACAAATACTGATAAGGTTTTATTAACCACAGATCACCCAAATGCTGGGCCATTTATTAGATACCCGAGAGTTATTGCATGGTTAATGAGTAAAAAGTATAGGGATGAGTGGCTATACAACAAAGTTCACAAGTGGGCACAGCAGAGAAGTCATGTAGCAGACAGCGATAAAGAATATGATCTATATGAAATCGCAAAAATAACAAGGGCTAATCAAGCCAAGGTTTTAGGATTGAGTGAGACAAAAGGACACTTGGGAGTTGGAGCTGAGGCAGATATAGCAATATATGCAATAGATCCAGAAGAGAAAGATGGTAAGAAGATTGAAAAAGCATTTAGGTATGCAAAATATGTCTTGAAAGGAGGAGATGTTGTAGTTAAAGATGGAAACATAGTTAAACAGATCTTTGGAGACACAATATATGTTGATGTCCAAGTTGGAGAGGACTTGATGAATGAAGTGTTAAAGGATGTGGAAGAGAAGTTTAGAAGATACTACTCCGTCAACATTGATAACTATCCTGTCTCTGATAAATATGCAAATAGTTGGAGAGTTATAAAGATAGATGCAACAGATATAAACTAAAAAACTTAATATTAAGACAATTAAAACTGAAAAACTAACGTTATTAACTTTTTGGATTATCCCCTTAAACTACCTTTAAATCTTCCTTAGACCTTAAATATCTTTCAAAATTATTGTTGTGATTGAGAATGATAACATCTACAACAGATACATTAGATGGGTTTAAAATAGTCGAGTATTTAGGGGTTATTATTGGCTATGGAGACGATCCAGAGGATGCATTAGAAGATTTAATTGATATTGCTAAAAATATGGGTGCAAACGCTGTTATTGGAATAAGAATATCGAATGAATTAACTGCTGAGATCTCAAATGAAAATTATTCCGTTCCAGAATTAACGTATTATGCATATGGAACAGCAGTTATCGTTAAAAAATATTAATAAAAGCCAAATATGGAATGAAAAATCTTATCATAAAAAATATAAAATATTAAAAAAATAATGGTGATGGCATGAAAGAGTTGATATTGACTCTCCAAAAAGATATAATCGTTCCTGTAGAAATGGATAAAGTTATACCAAATGTTATAGAAAATTTAAGTTTGGAGGAAATAAAAAACTTAGAGTTAGTTCAAGGAAGAAAGAGAGTTAAAGTTGGAGATCTTTTTGATGTGGAGTTAAATGAGATAGAGGGAGAGCCAAGAGTTGTGATTAAAAACTCCAACAATAAATTAAAGTATGTAGGTTCAAAGATGACAAAAGGGGAAGTTATAGTTGAAGGAGATGTAGGAATGTATGTTGGGGCTGAAATGAAGGGAGGTAAAATAATCGTCAATGGAAATGCAGATAGTTGGGCTGGACAAAATATGAAAGGAGGAGAACTCTTAATAAAAGGAAGTGCCAGAGATTACGTCGGATCTGCATACAGAGGGGACTGGAGAGGAATGAGTGGTGGAAAGATCATAGTTGAAGGAAATGCTGGAAACGAGATTGGAGAGTTTATGAGAAAAGGACTCATTCATATAAAGGGGAATGTTGGAATAATGGCTGGAATTCATCAAAATGGCGGAATAATTATCATTGATGGAGATGTTGACGTAAGGGTTGGAGGAGAAATGAAAGCAGGAGCGATCGTTGTTTATGGAAAAGTTGATGAGGTCTTACCATCATTTAAATATGAGGGAATAGTTGAAAATCCAGTTATAAAGTTGAGTAAAAAAGATGAAGGAACCCCAATTGAGGGAACGTTCTATAAATTTATTGGAGATTACGTCCATAACAAGCCAAAAGGGCAACTCTACATCTCCGTAGAGAACAATCCTCACTTGATCTAATTGATGATACCATTAATTAACAAACTTTTAAGTTTTGTTAAATTTTCTTATCTCTTTTTGGGTTTATTTAGCATATTTAATTTTAAATTTAAAATCCGTTAGAAAATTTATAAAAAAATTAAGAAAATCAAAAAAGAAATCTAAATTAAAAAATATATAAAAAATATATACTTGAGACCTTTTCATTATCGTCCCCAGAAGATATTATTTGTTAATTTTTGCATTAACTCCATATATGATAACAACGCCTCTTTTTCATCAGGCCTCAACTTGTCCATGTATTTGTGATAGAGTTCTCTAACATGACTCTCTGGAACTGCCACATACATATAGTCGCCTTCGTCAACATGTCTCTTTAACACAACCTTTCCATCTATGGAAATAGAAACTGCCTTTCCTGCTTTTGCTTCCTTTACATTCTCTCCTTTATCTTTTATTTCCTTCACATACCCGAGTAGCATTCCATCCTCCCTCATTAGGGGGTAGCCAACTTTTAAAGTCCCATATTGAACTTCAACTCCACAGATTGCAGGATCTTTCTGCCTAAATATACATTCTGGGAGGATTTTCACAATCGCTGGTTTAATTAATTTTTCAAATTCCTCATATTTCATCTTCTCCTCTTCTTTCTTAATCCACTCTGTAAAGTCCTCAACTAACTTATATAATATATTGTTTGAAAATACCTTTATTCCATATTTTTCTATCTCTTTCTGTGCCTCTGGAAGAATTTTCACGTTAAACGCAACTATTGCACCATTCAAAGGATTTGTTTGCTTGTATGACGCAACTTCAATCACATCTTTTTTTGTTATATCCCCAACCTCTGCCTTCTTAATTTTAACTCCTGCTTTTCTCAACTCATTAGCCAATGCTTCCAAAGATCCGAGAGTATCTGCCTTTATTAAGATTCCTTCATCATCAACCTCTATCTTTGCCTCTTCAACTTCTTTTACAACTTCTTCTTTTGCTTCCTCTATCTTTTCTTTTGGCACGATCCTTATTGGACAGCCCGCAATAACTTTATCTAAGTCAGGAGCGGCTATCTTAACTCCAGCAGCTGCAACAATTTCATTCACTGGTTTAAATTTATCTCTTGGATCTCTCATTTCGTCTAACGGTTTCGGTTTTAGTAGAGCTTTTACCTTTGTGATAAGAACATCGTTTGGTAGCCCTACAACTAAATAGTCCCCTCTTCTTGCAATACCATCATATATTATCGCATCAATTGTCGTTCCAAGACCTTTTTCTTCTTTAACTTCTAATATTGTTCCTTTTGCATAACCATCAACATTAAGTTTTAACCTCTCTTCTAAAAACTTCTGAGCCAAACCCGCAACCATCATAAGTAAATCAGGAATACCCTCTCCAGTGATTGCTGAAACAGGGATTATACAAACAGTTTTTGTTACGTCTTGAACTCTTGAATAGAGATCCGCTTCAAATCCAAGCTCATTTAATGGTTTTATTATATTTTCATACAATCTTATTTCAAATTCTGTTAATGCATTTGGATGCTGGCTTTTTTCATTAAAGTTTAGGATAAATGGAACATTTTTAGAGTTCCATCCGGGAATTAAGTCGATTTTATTTGCCGCAACGACAAACGGTGTTTTACATTGTTTTAATATATTAACTGCCTCAACTGTTTGCGGTTTAAAGCCCTCGTTAATATCTACAACCAATATCGCAATATCTGCCAGTGATCCTCCTCTTTTTCTTAATGAAGTGAATGCTTCATGCCCGGGAGTATCTATAACCAAAAGTCCTGGGATTTTTAAATCTGCCTTTAACGTTTTTAGCAGATCTCCACAAAGTTGGTTTATAACTTCTATTGGAATCTCACTCGCTCCAATATGTTGGGTTATCCCTCCTGCTTCTCTTTTTGCAACTCTTGTCTGTCTTATTTTATCAAGTAATGTGGTGTTATGGACTAAAATGCCATTTGCGATAAAATTATGAGTAGTTGTAGTTAGATCGTATACATAACCGTCATAATTTATCTTTTCAATATTCTTAATCTCCACAAATTTCAGATTTTTAAGATCTGGAATTTCATCCTCATCTATTCCAAGTAATAACTTCCCAACTATTAAATCTTTATTCTCTTCTATTTTTATTTCTTTATTATTGACATCAGGTATTGCAACTTTTAATCCGATTCTTAATTCCTCAGCAGGCAACCATCCTAAGTTTGTCAGGAAAGGATGTTCAGGAGTTGTTGTTATCTCAAGATTGTTATTTAATAACACTTTTATCATTTTTCCGCAATGTTTCAATCTCCACACATGGGTTGCGGTTATTTGAGATAATCCCTCTTTTCCTACTCCAAAAACTTTAATATTTAGTTCTTTTATTTCTGTTTTGTCATCTTTTTTAACTATTGTTGTTCCTTTATTAAAGAGATCTTTTATTGCTATTTTTCCAAATTCAGTTAACACACTCTCGTTTGGTGTTAAACACTTTCCGTGATCTACATGTCCCAGCACACAAACAATTGGACATCTAAGATTTTGAGATTTTTTATCTTTTTTTGTCTTATCTTTCTTTTTAGCCATAATATCCCTCTATTCAACATAAATTTCCCTGTTTTTATTATTTGATTGCAACATCAAAATAAAAAACATTAAAATCTGCTTCAATTTAATTCTAAACCATTTTAAAGATTAAGGATTGTATAAACCGTTAAATAGTTAAAGAAGGGTTAGACCACAATAAATATTACAATTTTTATATATTATTATATTATTTTATATATTTGGGATTTATACTAAATGTTTCTCTAAATTTTTGACGGGGTTTATTTTTGTGAGAGTTTATTTGATGCTTAACTTATATATACTTTATTTAATACAAACTAAATGAAAATACTTAACTTTCAGATCCGATAAAAGAATAATTTTTTAAGGGATATTATGGATTTAAATGGAAAAAAATGCGAGATTTGTGGCAAAAATGCCAAAATTTTTTTATTCGGAAAATTTCTATGTGATGATGAGGATTGTTTTAAAAAAGCAAAAAGTTTAAGCATGGCTCGTCATAAATTGAGAGTTGTAGGTGTTGGTTCCAAAAATCCCGTTAAATTAGAGGCAGTTCGAGAGGGGTTTGAAAGGGTTTTGGGGACTGTTGAAGTCGTAGGAGTGGATGTGGATAGTGGTGTCTCATCTCATCCCATCGGTTTGGAGGAGACGTATTTGGGGGCATACAATAGAGCCAAAAATGCTTTTGAAACTATTCAATGCACGTATTCTGTTGGCATAGAAGCAGGAATGGTAAAAATAGGCGATCATTGGGTTGATGTTCACGTTTGTGTAGTTTATGATGGAGTTAGAGATACAGTTGGGATCTCCCAAGGTTTTGAATATCCAAAGATCGTATATGAAAATGTGCTAAAAGGAGTAGAAGGAGGAATAATTGCTGAGAAAATATCTAAAATCAAAGATATTGGAAAAAATATTGGTTTGATTGGATATTTAACAGATGCAAACATAACAAGAAAAGATCTATGTAGAGAAAGTGTAATTATGGCTTTAATTCCACGAATGAAGAAAAACCTACCATTATATTAAAATCAAATAAAATAATGAATTAAAAATTAAAAATTAGAAGCAAGATGGAACCTTTGAATTAAAGATAAAAATAAAAATTAAGATAAAAATACTAAATTACAAAAACTATAATACAAAACTGCTCCACTATAAAACCATTAAATGGTTAATAAATAGCTAAATTAGTAGTTAAATTTAGATAATCAATAAACTCATTCTTTTTGGGGTGGAATCATCGAACTAAATCTTAATAAAATCAAAAAAAGAGATATAGTTGAGTGGACAATCTTCTTAGTGGTTTTGTTTTTAATATGGAGCCACGTTAATGTTGTAGTATCTAATAGCATGTATCCTCTAATGGAAAGAGGAGATCTTGTTGTAGTTGAGAATGCAGGTTTTGAGTTTAACCCAAATGACGTTAAAGTTGGAGATATTGTTGTGTATAAAGCTCACTGGCCAAGTTATCAATATCTTTTAAATGACATATATTATCGATTTAATCTAAATCCTTACAAAACACTATGCATATTCAACGAAGGTAGTGTTAAAGACATCTCGGTAAAGTTTTTAGGGGATCTAAAAGCAAAAACAGGGACATACAAACTCTTGGAAATATCCGCTCCTAAAAGTCCGACAACTCCTGTAATTCATAGAGTTATTGATGAAGTAAACTATAATAACGAAAAATACTTCATAATAAAAGGAGATAATAACCCAATACATGATCCAGAACTTGTTTCTGTAAATCAGATAAAACAGAGAGTTGTGGTGATCGATGGACATCCATTAGTTATTCCATATATTGGTTATATATCCCTATGGCTAAAAGAGTATTGGTATTTTGTAGTTTTAATATTTGTGATCTACTATCTATATCAATATTTAAAAGGAGGGAAAGAATGAAGAGACCATTTCTTATATTATTTGGGATTATCTCACTCATAATTTCTTCTACAATGTGTTTAAATACTAACCCTAATGATTTAAACGTAAAAAAAAGTATATTGGTAGAAGTTAATAATACCCCAATTGAGGTTCCCCTAAGAGCAACCCTCGGAGAAGCAGAGAGCGTGAAGTTGATAAATACAACAGATCAGGAGATATACAACTACTATCACTCTAAAATTTTAATATATGTTTGTGGAGACATGAATTTAACGCCAGAAGAGGGGGGTATATCAATAATCGATTTTATAACTAAATTGGAATGGTTTAATCAGTTCTACCCTCACAATATTGTTGTAGAGTTAAACAGATCAGGAGATAATATTACCGTTAAAAGTATCTTCTCCAACGGAAAAAAGGCAATAACTATATTAAAACTAAATGAAAGCGAATATCTAAAACACAATAATAAAACCATGGTCATTGAGTTTATAAAAACCAATACTCCTGCAATGATTAAGAAAGTAAACAACACATTCATAATTGAAGGAAATTCATTAAAAGAACTTGATAAGGCAGAGACAAGATTTGTTATTGCAATGCTTAAAGGGTAGTTCTTTAATAACTCTCAATCAGATACAACTTTATCCACACCTTTTCACTAAGCCAGATGATTAATTTTTTTAGTTTTTTATCCTTTTGAGAGAACTTAACATTTAAATATTCATTTTAATTGATATAATTTAATATTTAAAAATTATGGTTTTTTCTCTCTATCACGACTCGTGCTTATTTTAATGAAGTAGAGTTTGTTCATGACCACTTTGAAAGAGTCCTATTTCCATCACAACCTGTGCTGATTTTAACTGATTATTTTATTGAAAATACAAATTCTGGTTTTAACTTATTTCCATCCTCCAAGAGGTCTGATTTTAACTAGTGATGTTATTTGTGATAGGTGCGGGGCAATATATGATAATTTCCATCCTCCAAGAGGTCTGATTTTAACAAGAGAGCAATTTTAGAAAAAATTTGTGAATATTCGTTTCCATCCTCCAAGAGGTCTGATTTTAACGAACAATTCTCTAAATTACTTAAATCCCTCGCATGGGATTGTTTCCATCCTCCAAGAGGTCTGATTTTAACATACATAACTACCACCTGAGCTTTCTGACTAAAAAGTTTCCATCCTCCAAGAGGTCTGATTTTAACTGTATAAACATTAAAGAATTAGAAAATATAGAAAATGAAAAGTTTCCATCCTCCAAGAGGTCTGATTTTAACTTATCGTTCAATTAGGAGATTAAGAAAGCAATTATAAGGGGTTTCCATCCTCCAAGAGGTCTGATTTTAACTCAAATATATTTAAAACTAACATTTCAGATATATTAAAAAAGTTTCCATCCTCCAAGAGGTCTGATTTTAACAAAATATTACTTGATCTCCTAATTTATTTCTAATGTCGTTTCCATCCTCCAAGAGGTCTGATTTTAACAAGTGGCATTTTTTAAACATAATCAATATTTATTCTCTTCATATATATGCTTTTCTATCAATAATTTTTCTAC
>JAADDS010000002.1 GCA_013153845.1 Methanococci archaeon
CCTTATCCCCTATTCTCCGAGCGTAGCGAGGAGAGTAATGAAAACCGTTAGGTTTTCATCTGAATTCCTCTCTGGCTAAGCAGAGTTTCTTGGCAACAACTAAAATAGTAAGTTCTAATTTTTATAATTATGGCTCTTTATAATATAATCTTTATTTATTTATAATATAATAATATATTGTAGTTCTATACAGTAACCAGACATTAAAGAATTTGAAAAAATAAAAGTGGCATCAGTCGGCTTGCTACTCATCACAACTCAGACGGGGATAAACGTCATCATCTGCCATTGGCATAAAAATTTTCATCCAAACTATCATATATCTTTATATGGCTGTTCATACTTATCATTACAACATTATAAAATAAAAATTATTATATATACTTTACCCAAATAATTGATGTTTAAAAAGATCTTATGGTGGACAGTTATGGGAGATGAATTATTTAAAGAGTTTAAAGAGCATTCTGTTGCTGAATTTTTTAGAAAAAACAAACACATGCTTGGATATAGCGGAAAGATTAGAAGCTTAACAACAATAATACATGAATTAGTAACTAACAGTTTAGATGCGTGTGAAGAAGCGGGAATTTTGCCAGATATAAAAGTAGAGATTGAGAAATTGGGAGCGGATCACTACAAAGTAGCAGTTGAAGATAACGGGCCAGGAATCCCATTAGAATTTATCCCCAAGGTTTTTGGAAAGATGCTTGCAGGATCTAAGATGCACAGATTTATACAATCAAGAGGACAGCAGGGGATAGGAGCTGCGGGTGTTTTGTTATTCTCTCAAATAACCACAGGAAAGCCGTTAAAAATAACTACATCCACAGGGGATGGAAAGATCTATGAAGTTGAAGTAAAGATGAATGTAGAAAAAAACGAGGGAGAGATTGTTTCTACAAAAGTTAGAGAGGGCATGTGGAGAGGGACGAGAGTTGAAGGGGAATTTAAAGAAGTTAGCTACAATAGAGGAGAATTTGGACCTTTTGAATATCTAAGAAGAATAAGTTTAGCCACTCCTCACGCGAAGATCATCTTAAAAGATCCACAGGGGGAAGTTGTATTTGATAGGGTTGTTGATGAACTTCCAAAAAAGCCAGAAGAGATGAAACCACACCCTTATGGGCTAACGACTGACGAACTTTTATATATTGCAAGAAAAACAAAATCAAAAAAGGTTTCATCAATGCTCGTTTCTGAACTTTCGAGAGTTACCACAAAAAGAGTAAAAGAACTCTCAACGTATCTGTTAAGAGACATAATATTAAAGAAATTTAAAGATAGTGTATTTTGGAATATGGTTGTCTCTTGTTATTTGAATATGGATATTGAAAAATATTTAGAGAAGTTTAAGGATTATATTAGTGATGATGAAGTAGAGACGGTAAGGGCTTTAATTAAAAATCTACCTGAAAGTTTAGAGGACTTAAAAAGATATGCTTTGAAATATATAACAATGGAGTATTTATTTAACAAATTAAGTGAAGAAGAAATAAATAAACTAAAAAATCATTTTAAAAAGATACCAGAAAACTTCTTAGAGTGGGCAGAGAAGAACTACTTATCAGCAACTGTTGTCGATGAACTGAATAGAAAAGTTAGAGAGATTGTAAAAAATCCAGAAGAGTTTATTGAAGAGATAAAAAATAAAGGATTAATTTCTGAGGAAGAGTTAAAGAAATTTAAAGAAGAGGTTAAAAAGATCCTCAACAAAAATCCAAAAGAGCTAACATGGGATGAGGCAGAGGCAATAGTAAACTGTTTACAAAGTATGGAGTTTATGGCACCACCAACAACAGGATTGAGGCCAATTGGGGCTGAAAATATAGAAAAGTCATTAAAAGAACTCCTACATCCTGACTTTGTTAAAGCGATCACAAGAAACCCTAAGACATACAAGGGAGGAATCCCTTTTGCTGTTGAAGTTGCAATAGCATACGGAGGAGATGCAGGAAGGCAGGGAGATGAAGGTAGAAAGATGGAGATTATGAGATTCGCTAACCACGTTCCTTTACTCTATGACACTTCTGCGTGTGGTTTAACTAAGGCAGTGAAGAGTATAAATTGGAGAAGATACGGATTGAGAGGAGAAGATGCTCCAATAACCGTTTTTGTTAACTTAATCTCTACCTTTATCCCCTACACTTCTGCAGGAAAACAGGCAGTTGCTTGCAGTGAAAATGAAAACGAGGAAATTTATAACGAAATAAGACATGCATTGATGATCTGCGGTAGGGAATTAGAAAAATACCTATCAAAAATAAGAAGAGAGGCAGAAGAAGAGAAGAAGAAAAAGTATGTTATGAAATATGCCAAAATATTTGCAGAAGCACTTGCGAACATTTTAAACAAACCAGTAAGCGAAATAGAAGAGAAAGTAGTTAAACTGTTGGAATAAGTTCCATAACTCAAAAATTAAAAACTTGAAAACTAAAATGAGTTGATAAACATTTTATTTTTATTTATTTTTTGATATTTTTATTTTTATTTTATGTTTATGTTATTTTATGTGGTTTTAACCGATCCATTGATCCATTCTACTTCCAATTTATTTTCTCCATTGTATTTACTTAAAAATGCTAAGACGGATGCCATAGTTCCCCATCGGTCAGAACCTGCTAAAATATAAATGTTTCCGTTAGAATATGGATTTTTAAGTTTTAGAATAAGCCCCTTTCTTTTTCCAGGGTAGGAATCAGTGATATTTATTTTTAACACACCCGATTTTTCTAATTCTCTCACGATCTTATTAACCATAGGTCCTCCTATAAGCACTATATCTTTATTTTCCTTTAAAACATTAGATCCAACTATTCCCGAAGAGCCAAGATATATTTTTTCCTTATTTTTCAATTTTCTCCCTTTGTAGTATACCTCCACTTTATCTCCCGATTTTAGGGCATAAATTCCGCTCCCAAGATAACATTCATTCTCAACTTTATAGGTTTTAGAGTATCTTTTTATAACTTTAAATAAAACATAATCGTCTAAAATCTTTTCAGGAGCTATTGAATAATTGAACAGATCTATCTCCCTTTTTATTTTTGAGGTTTCTCTATATTCCAGCTTTATTTCGTCATCTCTTATTTCTTTCACTATAAATCTATTATCCAGCGGATAAGGTTGTCCTTCTTTAAGTATCAATGTTGAAAAAACTTTAAATGTGAATTTATATGATTTTCCTTCTCTGGTGCAGTTTACATACTGGATTCCAAGATCTCCATCCTTCGTATAGTATAACTCTCCTTTTTTAAGTTTTGGCCTGTCAATATCTCTCCCATCCTTGTAAATATCTACAACAATCATATTCAAATCAGCGGAAACCAAATCAACAACTACTTTATAATCATCATAAGTAAACGACTCGTTTGTTATTATTTCCTTCCCATCTTTTTCCTTTAAGATTATTTTATCGGAAGAGATGTCATCAACTACATAACTTCTGTTAAATAATTTAATCTCTTCTCCTTTTTTAAGATTTAAATGTTCTATGCATTCAATATCCTCATACTTAACTGAATTTCCGCTTTTAGAAAACTCCACAATTATATCTTTATCTCCATCATTTAGCGTCAGTTTGTTAGCGGCTGGAATATAATAAATATCTTTTGCAATTAATGAGACATTATCTCTCTCTATAATAACTTCTCTTGAAGAGTAGAAATTTTCCATTAAGATCTTTGCCATATCATAATCAGATGTTGATTTATTAGCTACAATAAGCGGATCTGAAAGCATATATCCGCTTATTGTAGACATTATCCCAAAAATTAAGAAAATAGGGATGATCTCTTTATACATCACAATCCCTCCACTTTCTGATATATTTTTATACTTAAACTGTAAATTAGTATTAAAAATTTTTTATCTTAAAAAGTTTTTTGAGATAGATCTTTAAATTAGAACTTAGACAGATTATAAACTAAATTAATAAATTAATTTATAAATCAAAAAAGAATTAAAAAGAATTAAAAAATAAATTAATCAGATTTAAGCTATGTTATAACACCAATGTCATCTATATTCCACAAAATAGCCAATTTCCCTTATAACTTTAATAATTTTGGCACGATATAATTATAATTTCTAACTCATTAACCTAATTTATAATTTAATCAATTAACTACAACAGATCATTTCAATCAAAACTTATATTGGTGATAACCCATGTTAACAGATAAAGTTAGAAATGCCGTTAAAAAATTAAAACCCTATGTTCCAGGAAAATCAAAAGAGGAAATAGCCAGATCCTATGGGGTAGATCCAAAACATATAATAAAACTTGGATCCAATGAAAACCCATGGGGAGCTTCTCCAAAAATAAAAGATGAGATAATAAAAGAATTAGATAAACTTCATCAATATCCTGAACCAATAAATCCCAAACTGATGGAGGAATTAAGCAAATTTTTAAATGTTGGAGAGGAAAATATAATAGTCGGAGGAGATGGTGCTGATGAAGTTATAGATGCAATTTTTAAAGCGTTTGTAGATAGAGGAGATGAAGTTGTTATTCCAATTCCTACATTTACACAGTATAGGGTTTCTGCATCAATATATGATGCTAAAATAGTATGGGCAAGATATGACAAAGAAAACGAATTTAAACTCGATGTAGATAGTGTTCTAAACAACCTTTCCAATAAAACCAAAGTAGTTTTTCTCTGCTCCCCAAACAATCCAACAGGAAACATTATAAATAATAGAGACATTGAAAAAATAATAAAAGAAACTGATGCATTAGTGGTTGTGGATCACGCATATATAGAATATTCACAAAAGAAATATGATTGGACAGAAAAAGCCCCAAAATTTGACAATGTTATTGTGTTAAGAACCTTCTCCAAAGTTTTTGGATTGGCAGGGATGAGAGTAGGTTATGGTGTAGCGAATGAAGAAATAATAAACTACTTAATGAGAGTTAAGCCCATATTCAGCTTAACAAGATTAAGTCAAGTTTGTGCTATAACTGCCCTAAGAGATAGGGACTTTTTTGAGAAGTGTGTAAAAGATGGAATAAAGAGTAGAGAAATGCTATATAATGGATTAAAAAAATTTAAAGACATAAAAGTGTATCCATCAGAAGCAAACTATCTGTTGGTTGAATTAAAAACAATGAAATCAAAAGAATTTTGTGAAGAACTCTTAAAAAGAGGAGTTATTGTTAGGGACTGCTCATCCTTTGATGGTTTAGGGGATAATTATGTTAGGATTTCGATAGGCACATTCGAAGAGATAAAAAGATTTTTAAATATTTTAGAGGAAATTATATCGTAGAATCATTTAAATTATTTAAACAACATATTATTTTAATTCCATATTATCTTCGACAATTACAGTCCAACTTTATATTTTAATACATAATTATTTTTATTACCCTTTTAGTCAGTTAATCAATTTTTTAAGCTTGTCAAATTTATTGAATTTATTATTTGGTTTATTATTGATTAATATTATTTCCTCGCATATTTAAAATAGATAAAATATAACGAATTCATCAAAATATTAAACTAATCACAGTGATAGTATGGATGAAAAAACCAAATTAATGAGATGTATCATAGAAAAAGTTTTAGATGAATATAAAAAAGGAAAAACACTTGATAAAAAGAGAATTGAACAAATTAAAGCAGAGTGTTTGCGATTACATAGAATTGGTATTGGGCATCCTTCAAACTCTGAAATTTTGCAGTATGCAACAGAAGAAGAAAAAAAGATATTAATCCCTATATTAAGAAAAAAGCCAGTTAGAACGATTTCTGGTGTAGCTGTTGTTGCTGTTATGACCTCCCCAGAAAAATGTCCTCATGGAAAATGCATATTCTGCCCCGGAGGAGTTAAAAGTGTATTTGGAGATGTGCCACAAAGCTACACTGGAAGAGAGCCAGCTACAATGAGGGGCTTAATGTTCAACTTCGATCCCTATCTACAAACAAAGGCAAGAATTGAGCAGTTGGAAAAAGTAGGGCATCCAACAAATAAGATCGAATTAATTATAATGGGAGGAACCTTTCCAGCAAGAGATATATCTTATCAGGACTGGTTTATCAAGAGATGCTTAGATGCTATGAATGAAATTGATTCAAGTAGTTTAGAAGAGGCACAAAAAATTAACGAAACAGCAGAACATAGATGTGTTGCCCTCTGCATAGAAACAAGACCCGACTGCTGTGGAAAGGAAGAGATAAATCAGATGTTGAAGTTAGGAACTACAAGAGTTGAATTAGGGGCTCAAACCATATACAACGAGATCTTAGAGTTATGTAAAAGAGGACATACAGTTGAAGACACCATAAGAGCAACCCAACTGTTAAAAGATAGTGGTTTAAAGGTCTCTTATCATTTAATGCCTGGAATGCCCGGCTCAGATATGGATATGGATAAAAAGATGTTTAAAGAAATATTTAACAACCCAGATTTTAAGCCGGATATGGTTAAAATCTACCCCTGCTTAGTTATTGAAGGAACAGAACTTTATGAGATGTGGAAGAAAGGGCTCTATAAACCATATCGAGAGGAAGAGGCAATAGAAATAATTAGCTATGCAAAATCAATAATGCCGAAATGGGTTAGAACTTCAAGAATTCAGAGAGATATTCCTGCAACGGTTATAGTTGATGGAGTTAAGAAGAGTAATTTGGGAGAGTTGGTTTATAAATATATGGAAAAGAAGGGGATCAAGTGTAGATGTATAAGGTGTAGAGAAGTTGGGCATGTTATGTATAAAAAAGGAATAATGCCAGATATTGAGCATATAAAACTATGCAGGGAGGAGTATGAAGCAAGTGGCGGAACTGAGATATTCTTATCCTATGAAGATGTAAAGAATGATATTTTAATTGCATTTTTGAGGTTGAGGGAGCCATATAAACCATTTAGGAAAGAGATCGATGATAATACGATGTTAGTTAGGCAATTACATGTTTGCGGACAAGAAAAACCATTAACTAAGGATTTAAAGGAAATAACTTGGCAACATAAGGGATATGGAAGAAAACTTTTAGAAGAGGCGGAGAGGATAGCAAAGGAAGAATTTGGAAAGAAAAAAATATTAATTACCAGTGGAATAGGGGTAAGAAATTACTATCGAAAGTTAGGTTATGAAAAAATTGGAGTTTATATGGGAAAAACTCTTTAAAGATTGAAAATTTATAACTAATGATAAATAGATGGCAAAGAGAGATAAATCATAGGATTAAAAACTTAAAAAATTAAAACTTAAAAAGGGTGAGAAAATGATCATCTACAAAGAAGAAAACGAGATCATTAAAAATTCTTTAAAAGGCCTTAAACTTCCAGAGAGAGTTTATATCTTTGACACTACACTAAGAGACGGAGAACAAACACCGGGCGTTTCACTAACACCAGAAGAGAAGATAGAAATTGCAATAAAATTAGATGACTTAGGGGTTGATGTTATTGAAGCAGGTTTTCCTGTCTCTTCTTTAGGAGAACAAGAGGCAATTAAAAAGATCTGCTCACTAAACTTAGATGCAGAGATCTGTGGATTAGCAAGAGCAGTAAAAAAAGATATAGACGTAGCAATCGACTGCGGAGTAGATAGAATACACACCTTCATTGCAACATCTCCACTACACAGAAAATACAAATTAAAAAAATCAAAAGAAGAGATCATAAATATTGCAATTGATGCCATAGAATATATAAAAGAACATGGAATTAAAGTTGAGTTTTCAGCAGAAGACGCTACAAGAACAGAGATTGACTACCTCTTAGAGGTTTATAAGAAAGCAGTTGAGGCAGGGGCTGATATAATAAACGTCCCCGATACTGTGGGAGTTATGATTCCAAGGGCTATATATTACCTAATAAGCGAATTAAAAAAAGAGATAAAAGTTCCAATATCTGTTCACTGCCATAACGATTTTGGATTGGCAGTAGCGAACTCCCTGTCCGCAATAGAAGCAGGAGCAGAGCAAGTTCACTGCACAATAAACGGGCTTGGAGAGAGAGGAGGAAACGCTTCACTTGAAGAAGTGGTTATGAGTTTAATGTCAATCTATGGGATAAAAACAAATATAAAAACTCAGAAATTGTATGAAATATCTCAACTTGTTTCTAAATACACAGAAATAAAAGTTCAACCAAATAAAGCGATTGTAGGAGAAAATGCATTTGCTCATGAAAGTGGAATCCACGCTCACGGTGTTTTGGCTCATGCATTAACCTACGAACCAATACCTCCTGAACTTGTGGGGCAAAAAAGAAAAATTATCCTTGGAAAACATACAGGAACCCATGCCATTGAGGCAAAATTAAAAGAGTTAGGAATAGAAGTTGGAAAAGATATAAGCAAAGAGCAATTTGATGAGATTGTAAAAAGAATAAAAATGCTTGGAGACAAAGGTAAGAGAGTTACAGATAGAGATGTTGAGGCAATAGTTGAAGATGTTGTTGGAAAAGTTGATAAAAAAGATAGAGTAGTTGAGTTAGAACAAATAGCTGTTATGACAGGAAATAGAGTAATACCTACTGCCTCAGTTGCTCTAAAAATTGAAGAAGAAATAAAAAAGAGCTCTGCCATAGGAGTTGGTCCAGTAGATGCAGCAGTAAAAGCAATACAGAGAGCGATTGGAGAAAAGATCAAATTAAAAGAATATCATATAAACGCCATAACCGGAGGAACTGATGCGTTAGCAGAGGTTATCGTAACGTTAGAGGGTTATGGAAGAGAAATTACTACAAAAGCAGCAAGTGAAGATATAGTTAGAGCTTCTGTTGAGGCAGTTATAGATGGAATAAATAAAATACTCGCAAAAAAAGAGATAAAGTAAAAAATAATCAAAAATTAAGAGAAGATAAAAGATTTAAAAGCCAAGTTTATCTTCTCATATTTAAGTTTATTGTTATTTTTACATTCTTCATAATGATCTGAACTCCTCCATCCTTAGCTAACTTAGCAATCAACTCTCCAACTTCAAAGCTATCCTCATCATCAACACTTCTTTTCTCAACCTTTGCACTTTTTTCTTCCTCTTTTTCTTCTTTTTCTTCCTCAACTTCCTCCTTTTTAAAGACAGGATGTCCTTTCTCTTTTAGGAATTTTATTAATTCATCGGTGGTTTTAACCTCCTCCTCAGTTGCAATCTTATCAAACAACCCCTCAGGA
>JAADDS010000007.1 GCA_013153845.1 Methanococci archaeon
CCAATGACAAAACCCAAGCTTTGTTACTTTTTGTTTGTAATCCATCCATCTCCGCTAACAAGGTTGATAAAACCTTTCTTGATGCCTCACTCTGTTCTTTATCTCTACTTATTGTCAGGGCATCAATCTCATCAATAAATACAACACTCGGACTTTTTTCCCTTGCGACTTCATATAGGGCAGATATTATTTTTGGTGATTCTCCAAAGTATTTGCTTAGAACTTTTGATACAGGAACATTAAAAAATGTTGCATTTAATTTTCCCGCTAATGCCGATGCCAATAATGTCTTTCCAGTTCCGGGAGGGCCAAAAAATAAAATTCCTCTCCATGGTTTTATTGAATCAGGTGTTTTCATAACTGAAAGAACATAATTTATTTTTAATAATCGCTTAACTTCTTTTAATCCACCAATATCATCCCAAGACACGTTTGTTTTTGTTATTAAACTTTCAACGTATTTTTTGAAGTTTTCATCCCCATCTTCTGAGATTTGATTGTCATGCATTTTATTGGAGCTTAAATGCATTCTTGATTCTATTTTTGGAATATTACCTTTAAGGCAGTTTTGATATGACTTATACGCTTCGTCCATAAGCATTTTAATGCTTTCTTTTATTAAAGGATTTGTTTCAAACTTATACCCTTTTTCTAAATACTCATAAGCAGTGTAATATTGTTTAGCCGCTTCTTCATATTTTCCTCTATTGTATAATAATTTCCCACTTTTTAAATAAGACATACCTTTTTTATAAAATCTATTTTCCATATCTATCCCTTCTCAGCAAGCTTTTTCTTTTCTTCCTCTATTTCCTTTAACCATTCTCTATATATCTCCCCCTCTGTTTCATATTTTATCAAAAGTTTGCAAGCTTCAGTATTTGCCTCAACAACGTTCAGAAGTTTTTTAGTGATTTCATTCTTTTCTATACTTTTCTCCCCACTATTTAATAAGATTAAAAAACTTAAAATATCACTTGAATTGTCTAACAATTTTATTTTCATTTCTTCAATAATTTTTAAGTCGTTTTCATCGGTTATCATTTAAATCACCATTTTTTCTAACTTATTTAATTTGTACTCTATCTCATTTACATCAAAAGATACTTCTTTTCTAATGTCATTCATCCATTGCTTCATAACTTCCATTTCATCTTTTGAGATTACAGAAGCGATCTCATCCATTGACACCAATTTTTCAATACCAACCAACGTTTCCTCCAAATTATACAAAACATTTTTTGCTTCATTTAGGTTATTTTTTATTTTATTAACATCTTCTGTATTAAGAGAAGAAATATCGATTTCCAAAATATTATTTATACAACCAATGGTTTCAAGAAGATCTTTTAACCCGTCAATCCTATAAATCGCCCTATCTATCGCCAATTTATATGTTTTTATTAGTTTTAAGGCCCTTTCCACGTTTATTAATTGGCATGCTATGTGTTGTGCATTGTCCAAATCTCCATTTGTTAAATATTTTTTTCCAAGTTTGTGCAATTCCTTTAATCTCGATTCTATCTCTTTCTCTTTTCTTTCAAGGTTTTTATTTACATTGATTAAATGTTTTTGAATATTATCTAAAATTTTTAACATTTTCATGCCCATCACTTCAAATCAATAAATAAAAAAATAAGAGTTATTAAATAAACCATATATATTAAATTGACTGTGTTTCGATTTTTTTCTCTATCTCATTTAATTTCTCTTCAATCGTTGGTTCGTATGACGAAACTTCTGATTTTATTTCCTCCAACCATTGCATCATGACATTTTTCTCATCAGAAGATAGAACAGTTCCAACTTCCCCACCTTCAACTTTAACCATATCCTCTAATCCCAACAATGTCTCTTCCAATTGATTAATTACGTTTTTTGCTCCCAATAATTGTTCTTTAACTTTTCTCGCTTCTTCACTGTTTAATGCATTTAGATCAATTTTTATTATTCCCTTCAACTCAGCCAATATGCCAATTGTCTCTTTTAACCCCTCAATTCTTGCTATTTGCCTTCCCATTGCAGTTCTATATGTTTCCAGCAATTTTAATGATTTTCTTAATTGGGCTACTTGTGAGGCGATCATACTTGCTCCTTCTGTGTCTCCTTCCAATAGTTTTCTCTTGCCTCTTGCTTCCAGCTGCTTTACTTTAGCACTTAATTCATCGATTTTTCTATCTAATCTCAATGAAGCTTTATCAAGCTGTTTTTGTATATTTGATAATCTATTTGTTAAACCAGTAGCTCCACTGTTTATAACAGGCCCAACTTCTAATGTTTTTATTTTATTTATTTCTTCGACAATATTTCTTGCGATATCTCCTTCAGAAGGTTTGGACAATTTAAACCCGTATCTTGATTTTATATTATCCTTTAATGCAAACATTATTTTGTCATATATTCTAACGATTTCTTCACTGTATGTTCTTGCAAACTCGTTATCTAATTGGTCAAATGTTTTTAATAACTCCCCTCTTAAATCTGTCATCATATTTATCCCTCCACTAAACTTGATGCCTTTTTAAGGAATAGTTCTGCTTTATCTATATCTTTTTTTATCATTGCCTCAACAGCATCTACAAAATATTTTCTTGCTAACTTTGCATTTTCAGTAACTTCTCCTTCTTTTCTTATATTCGCAAGAATTTTTGTATTAACGACTTCCATCAAACTTAACATATCATCAATTTTTGCCATCTTCTCACCTCAAAATTGAATATTGTTCTTATAATATATAAAATTTTCGGTTTGTATGTAGCAGATAATAAAATTTTTTTCTATTTTAGAAATAAATATTTTTAAATTAATAAATTAAATTCTCTCCTTTATAACCAATTTTCCATTAATTTTTCTACAATCGTATTTTTCTGATGAGCAGAGATTTCTAAAAGCAAGTTCAACAAACTCTTTACAACCAAATTCTAATGCATCATCAAACGTTAAAAATCCTTTTACAAATAATTTATCTTTTATTGCCTCTTCAACAGTTAAAACAATTTCATCCTTTAATTCTTCAATCACTTCCTCTCCCACTTTTCCATACTTTTTAATAATATATTTTTTATCTTCATCTCTAAACGTTCTTTTTTGTTTTAATATATTTCTAATTTCTCCTTTTGCCTTATCTTTTTTCTCTAATGTAACTTCTAATTTAACCAATTCAGAAAAGTATTTAGCAAAATCATCATTTTTATAATATATTCCTTTATTATTTTTAATATCATATAGGGCAATTGATGTCTTACTATCTAAAAAACATCCTTCTCCTTCAACAAATTTTATAACCTCATCTTCAAATCCATAAGGAGATGCAATTAAAAGCATTTTTCTATCTGCATTTTTGTCTCTTAATAGTCCAATTAACTGCACAATATCTGATTTCTTTAAGGGCTGAGATGATCTTTTAAACCAAGCTCTGAATAATATTTTTTTTCTTCTGACTGGAATAATGCTACTCTCAATTAATGGAATATCCATATAACTATCTCCAAATACATAATCTGGCAGTTCAGTTATGCAATTTATATCTCCATTGACTCTAAATCTATTGCCTAATATATTTAACTCTCCCCCACATTCGTCGGACAATATTTTTCTAATTCTTCCGAAGTATGCAAGTTCTTTGTCCCTAACATCTTCTTTTTCTATATCTATTTTTTTAATCCCTTCTTTTTTATTCGTCTCCATAACTTTTGTTATATAGTTTATTTCTTCTCTTAGTTTCTCAATTTCTTTATGAGCATCGTCAGTAATTATCTTTTGTTCGATATTTTCAATTCTTTCTAATATTGTCATTATTTTGCTGGAGATTTCATCGATATTCTCTCCAAGATTTTCTTCAATTTCCTTTTTTATGAGATCTATATCTTTTTCAACCTCTTTAACTTCATTTTCTTCTTTATTTTTAAATTCATTATATGCAATTAGAACTCTATTGCTAATTTTGCTATTTATTTCATCCCACATCTCTGTAAATAGTTTCATAATGTTATTATCAATATATGGATTTGATAACAGCTCTATAATCTTCTTTCTATTGTTCTGCAGATCTTCAAGGAGCATTATGATATTAACGTCTCTATTATTTATCCCCATTATAATATCGCTCTCATTTAATTTGTTAAATATTTCATATTTTTTTAGAATTCTGTACAATTCAACAACCTCTTTGTTGTTTAACATCTCATCTTCATATCCTTTTTTATATAGGCACATATCTATCTCAAGAATCTCTTTTAGACATTCTTTCATATTGTGCCACCCTATACTTGGTAAATTTTCCTCTTCTTTTTCTTCGATCTCTTTTAGTTTTAGCATGAGTTTATTTCTTTTAGCGAGTAGGGTTTCAATTGGTAGATTGCAGTTGACCATATACATCACCCATTAATTCGATCTCTTTTTCAATTTTTTCTTTAACAAATTCAACAACTTCCCCGAATCCTACGATTCTAAACCATATTATAGAATATTTTTTGTCTTTTTGTCTAATATGTGCTTCTACAAGTGCAAACCCTTTTTTCGTATTTACCTTGTATCTTAAAATGCCCTTTTCTACATCGTATAATACCCCCTTTAACCTTGCCATAATTAAATTTATCATCTTTTCTGCTTCTTCTTCTGTTATTGGAAATTCATAAACCGACGTGCTTTCAGTATCTGAATCATACTTTACCTCTCTATCAACTTTAAAAATCCTCGATTTTAATCTCGCCTCCGCATCAGAATGGCTTATTTTCGATAGTAATCCTTTAATAAACACATCTATTTTTTTTTCATCAATATCTACTAAAAATGCCATTTTTGGTTCTTCTATTTTTATTTCACCTCTCCATTTGTTTAAATAATAATTGACTCTTTTTTTTTCCAGTTCCGAAGAGTAATTTAAAAATATTATATATTTCATTTACTCCACCTCAACTAACTTTATATCATTTTATTATATATAAAATTTTCGGTTTGTTTTAATTATACCTAAAAAATTTTTTTCTATTTTAGAAAATTATAAATTTCTGTTTTAAGATATATCAATTATTTAATATTCAAAAACATTAAAAATTGGTGTTGATAAATATTTACATATACTTCCTTTTTATATTATCTATAATCTTGGTAATGACATCCATATCTTCTTTGTTAAGGTTTATATTTTTTCTCATCGCAACATCTAAATTAGAAATTAATCTATCTATTTCTTCGTTATGGGATGCATTATTAAATGAGTTTAACAGATCCTTTAAATCTTTTAATGCTGTTATTGCATTAGAGTAATTATTGCTTTTAATATGGGCAACTATTAAATCACATAAAATTCTTATCTTTTCTCTTTTTAATTTCTGCCTTTCAGTTTCATTGTGAACTTCATTAATTTTTTCCCCTATTTGTTTAAGTTCTTCTTCAAGTTTTTTTGTATTGTTCTTCCTTAATAACTTATATAATAATATTATAATAGCAATAACAAGGCCCATAAATGTTATAATCATAGTTAAAGAAATATTTAAAATAGCATTGTTTTCTTCATGATCTCCTAAAACTTCAACTACTTTATGCAGTGTTATTTCATTTGAGTTATTTTTACTATTTCCAGGCCAATATAGCACCTTCCCATCTATTATATAAGTCCCCCTTTCTGGAAATTTTAAATATAAGGTTATTGTCTTACTATCACCAGGTTTTACTGAAAATTCAAGCTGATATAGGCCTGCCCCTCCCTGTTGTATGTTTCCTCCTTCAACAGTAACATCTGACGGAACTCTCAACAATAGCTCTCCATTTAGGTTGACATCGTTTACAATCGGATTATGAATAGTTAACTCAATTATCCCGTTTTCTCCAAGTGTTACGTTATCGATAGGCATATATACATTAACATCCGGGGGAATTCTAAATTCAGATGCATATATCGAAGACACTAAAAAAGAAATTAAAAGTAAAAAGGTGAAGAAAATAAATTTTTTCATCAATTCCACCCTTTTAATTTATATAGCCCTTAGTTATTTAGTTGTTGATATTATCTCTAATAAATTTTAAATGTTAACGAGTAGTGTAGTTTTATTGATATATTGGTAATTCGATAAATTAGTAGATTAATTAATATTGTTAATTTTGATCTTTATATCTTTTACTACCTTCATTAAGGTTTACCAATCATCTTCATCAAAGATGTGATCTTCAAAATCCTCTTCAAATGCCTCTTTCTCAAAACTCTCTCCCCATAATTTCACAATATCAAGATCCTCCCCACCATATCTCCCATCAAACCTATCAACTTTAACAATAGCAGGAACTTTAATACAAGGGCCTAAAATTACTGCCTCTCCAATATTTAAACTTGTTAACTGCCTAATTAAATCTTCGCTTAAATTCTCCGAAGCCATTTGAACGTGCTTCTGATCTGTTGGTTCAATGAGTTTAGAGATTATTAAGTTAGAACACTGAGATAAGGTTTCAGCGTCGAGAGTTTTTGGCCTTTGAGAGACCAAACACAACCCAACTCCAAATTTTCTTCCCTCTCTTGCTATCCTACTCAAATAATATTTTGCCCTTGTTTTTCTATGTTGAGGAGCGATCAAATGTGCCTCTTCGAAGATCATAAACACTGGTTTAGCAAAATTTCGTCCTTTATTTATTATAATCTTTTTTCTATCATCTAAAACCGCTTTTGCAATGTAAGAAACCACAATATCAACAGCATTTTCATCTAACTCTTCCATTGGAATGATATTTATGCAATGCTCTCTTATATCGTTTATTGGATTGTAGTGGAGGGTTATAATATTTTTTCTAAATTGTAGCATATCTTCCAATCTAAATATAGCCGTTTGTATACTACTCTCATCTTTCTTATAATTGTCATACAACTTATACTCCTCCAATTTCGAGATTATTGCATTTATATAATCATTTACAGTGCTAAAATCACTCTCTCTGTGTTTCTCTTTAATTTCCTTAATGGCTTTTCTTATATATGGCCTTTGTTTCGTTGCCTGAGCATCAACTCCTGCAAGATCGCATAGATCTTCATCTCCAATTTTATAAATATTTATTTTCGGTTCAATGATGTGTTTTCTCAAATCTTCGCTCTCACAGTAAATATCTCTATACTCTCCATGCATATCAAAAACTAATACAGTTGCTTTAAGTTTATTCAATTCCCTTAGTAAAACAGCTACGGTATTTGATTTTCCCATCCCTGTCATTGCCAATATAGCCAAATGCCTCGAACATAGTTTGTTTGCATCTAATTTTACATCCACTTCTTTCCTTGTAACTAAATGACCGATTTTTAAATGCCCTTTTCCAAAAACTTCTTTTAAAAGATCATTTTCAGCCAAGTATATTGGTATTCCAGGTTTTGGAGGAACTCTTGGAAGTTTAAGTGCTTTTTCTTCATTTAGATTCTTTATATCCCCCAAAACTTTTATTTTGCCAAGTATATAGTAGGATGAGTTATCTTCAAATTTTCTTATTTTTTCTAAATGATCTATGTTTAATATATCTTCTAATGCAAGATTTCCCTGAATTGTGCTCTCCACCATACCAAGCAATTCAGATCCATCATATTTTATTTTTACATAATCCCCAACTTTTGGGGCTTCTCTCGCTAAAAATGTCAATTCATCTATTCTCGTCTCCCCTATCGTGTATCCAATGACCTTCTCCATATGATCCACCATTATCAGAAATTATTCCTCTTCTTCAATGATAACTCCTCCTTTTGTTCTTGGAGCTATTTCTTTTATTATTTTCTCAATATCCTCACAATCATCTGCTATTATTTTTACAAATATGCCTCCATGTGTGTCAATATCAAAATTAACTGCTCCAATGTATGCAGCTTGCTTATTTAAGTAAAATTTAGTAGACATATCAGACATCCCATTTTCTAATACGTTCCTTGCAGCATCAAGTATTGCTTGACTTCTAAGAAGTTTTTTAAACTTTTCAACGTCTGTTGAATATCCTTTCCACATATCTTCTTCAAACGTCAATTTTGAGCTTGGAAATATATTCAATATTGCTTTCTTTACCTTGTTTTTATCTTCAGTAGGTTTAACTTTTGATTTTATAACTACTTTCATATCCTTTCACCTGTTTTATTATTTTTTTATTTTCAATTTCTCTTTTATTTAATTTCTTTTCGTTTTTATAGCTTAACTTCTCCCTTAGTGCTTGTAATTCCTTTCCTCTCATCGATCTTTGTAGCAAGATCCAAAGCAACTCCAAACGCTTTAAATAGTGCCTCTACTTTATGATGCTCGTTCTTTCCTTTAACTTCATAGTGTATGTTTAACATCCCATAACTTGCCACTGATTCAAAAAAGTGATTTATATTCTCAGTTGATAAATCTCCGATAACTTCTCTCTTTGGTTTATAGTCCCCTACACAATAACTCCTTCCTCCCAAATCGATTGCAACAGTGGCTCTTGCATCATCCATTGGAATTATTGCCCATCCAAATCTAAAAATATTTTTTTTCTCTAACTGATTTAAAGCTAAACCTAAGCATATTCCCACATCTTCAACCGTGTGGTGATCGTCTACTTCCAAATCTCCCCTTGCTTTAATTATCAAATCAAAACATCCATGTTTAGCAAAAGATGCTAACAAATGATCAAAGAATGGAATTCCAGTATCTATTTTATACTTCCCAGTTCCATCAATGTTTATTTTTAAGTAAATATTTGTTTCTCTTGTCTCCCTCATTACTTCAAAAATCCTCATAACAATCCCTCCCTATAAAATATTGTCAACTCTTATAGCATTATAATTATTCTTTATCTATATATGTTAAACTCAACAGATCTTAGGATGATGCTATCTCGTTGTTTGTTTTTGTTTTTTTGTGTTTTGGGTTTTTTGTTTTGATTTTTATTTTTTATTTGGTTTTTGTTGGTTTCGAAGGGATGGTTTATTTTATTATTTTGTATATTTAGATGTATTTGATTATGGAGTTTTTTTAGAGTTTTTAATTATTTAATATTGTTTTTAGAAATCCACGATTTATTAATTATATTTTTTATTTTTATTAATTATTTATTGTTGTTTTTTAGATAAAAGTTTAAATTTCTTTGTTATAGGGT
>JAADDS010000062.1 GCA_013153845.1 Methanococci archaeon
CTAATTAAAGCATAAAATAAATTCATAAAAAGTAAAACAAAGAAAGATAGATGAATTCTTTTATCTATTTCATTCATTTTCATCACCTAAACATTCTTTTCTACAATTTTCCCATCTTCTAAAACCACATAAGGATATGGTTTTTTTGACTTCAATAATAATTCCGTTGCTTCCTTGCTAATCTCTTTATATCTTTTAATGTCAATTGGCTCAACAACTCTAAAGAGTATCTTTCTCCTACATTGGCTTCTAATATCTGGAGAGAAATAACTAACTCTTTGAGTGGCTAAAATAACTTTAATATTTCTTTTCCTACCTTTTTTCAATAGAGCGATTAATGGAAAGCTTAAATATCTTAAATCAGCCCCACAGTCCTGTGCTTCATCTATAATCAAAATAATTCCTCTTGCCTTACAAAATTTATAAATCTCTTTCCATTTATTCAAAATAAACAAATAAAGAGTGTTAATTTTTTCTAAGTTTTCTTTAAACTCATCTTTGTTTAATGGAGGGGGAATTAAAACTCTAACAACCCTATACTTTGCTAACTTTTTAACCAAATCGTTGAAGTTTAATGATTTTAGATTAATTGTAGGGGTTTTTAGATGAGAATATTCCTCTTCTGGGTCTATGATAATTTTTAAAATATCTTTCCTATCGAACCATTTTGGCAGTATTTTTGTTTTAATGTAGTGGGACTTTCCACTTCCAGTAACTCCTAACACACACTCATGTTTAACTTCTGGTTGTTTCATCTTATCCCTTTAAATTTTTAAATTTTTTAATAATGGCTTTATTTCTTTTTCATAAACTTTCCTATTAATTTTCCAAACCAAAACGCCCCCTAATCCTTTTGTTAATGTAATTGTTGCTATTGGTAAAATGTCTAATTTATTTCCAAATGACATTTTTGGAATAAAACCAACCACTGATTTAGCAAATTTTAAAGCTCCATTGACATCATCTTTTGAAAAGCTAATTTTATCCAATTCTTCTCCGTTCTCATCTACAAGTTTTATCATTAAATAGCTACCATGTGTCATAATATCCCTCCATCGAGTTTTCAGTTATGTTTTTATTTTCAATATTTGATTTTTTAGATGACTCTTTTTTCTCAACTGGTTTGTTTTGTTGCTGACTTTGATTTATCACTTCTTGAACTTCTATGTGGAAATTCACGGTTAGCATAAGTATTCCAAGAATGAACGCATAATCATCTAATTTAATTAATTTTTCATAGGTTTTTGGTAAAGTATTGGCTAAAACTCTTTCAATCCTAATTTTTATTTCATCTATTGCCTGTTTGTTCTTTTCAATGAAGTCCTTAACAAATTTGGCTTTATTTTTCAGTTCTTTGTAGAATAATGCAAACATCATGAAGTAGAAGAAAAATGCATAGTCCAATATTGCAGATAATTTGCATTCATCAGCAGATTTTGGGGGCTCTTTTTCCATTGAAAAGTCAATTTCATCGTCATCAAAATTAATATCTCCAAACTCTTCCTCATCTTCCTTCTCCTCATTGGAATCTTCAGATTCATTCATAGATTTAAGTTCTTCCATTGCCATATCTTCCAAATTTTGGCTATCTTCTAAGTTTTCATTTTCTTTATTTTCAAGTTCTTTATTCTCCTCATCATTGAATTTAATCTCTACCATGTTTTCACAAAAAATAGTAAGATTTTAGTTGAATATAAGCTTTTTGTGGAAATATATGCTTGTATTTTTTTGATAATCATAGAAAAGTATGTAATTGTCCAAAATACAAGTTGGATAAATGTAGAACTATATACTTATATATTTATATACTTCAATAAACTTTAAATATTACTTTTTAGTTAAAATAAAGATGGGCTACCCCGATATTGTCTGATATTATAACGTAAAATAGGTGAAAGTATGGCAGATCCTGTGGCAGTAGGAGTGGATGCTGGAACTCTGTTGTTTATGATCTTGGCAGGTATGGGACTTGTTGGAGTGGTAGCATATTCAAAGTTTAACAGCTACAAAGCAAAAGAGGAAGTCAAGCATGAAATTAGGACTGATTTGTTAGATAGGGAACAAACAAAAGAAATAAAGAGAATTGAAAGAGAAATCGACGACATAAAAAGAACAAAATAAACAATTTTTAGAACGAATTGCAAGATTGGAAGCAAAAGTTGAAATGTTGGAGAAGGAAAATCAGCATTTAAAAGATTTATTGTTTAAAAAACTTTAATTTTTTCTTTATAAAATTAATTTTTTGGTGATAGTATGATACCAGAAAATTGGACATTTTGGGGAGTGAATGTGAAAAAAGGAGTCGCATTAGGAATTATAATATTTTTTGTAATATTCATATTTGGATTAATAATTCATCATACTTTTGGAAAAGATATACTATAAGGTGGGAAGATGACTGTATTAGACAATATGGTTAGCAAATTGTATTCAGCAGTGGTAAGAACTGTTAAAGCCAAAGAGAGTGATGATATTTACGATTTTGATGATAGCAAATTCGTTGAAAAAGTTTTCTTTTCTATTTCTAACGTAGAGGATACTGACAAAGAGAATGTTAGAATTACTATACATGCTGGAACGAGGGATAGAACATTCTTTGATGGAACTTTAACAGATTTATTAATGATTTCATACTTGCAAAACTCCAGAAATATTATTGACACAACAAATAAGACATATAAATCATTAATAGCTTTTGATTACTCAAATGATTTGTTTATGACACCATTAGCCCCTTATCTAACTCCTGTTAAAATTACTGTTTCAAATACCACGGCTAATGATCTTACAATTAAATTAGGATTTGAGGGAGTAGATAGTGAGGATGTAGTGGACACATTTAGAGAGATTTACAAAAAAGCAACAGGAAAAAGCATCATAACTGATAATGAATTAAAAACATTTATGCAACAAGAATTTAAAAAGAGAAGATTTTTAAGTAGGACTGAAACACTAACCGCTACTGAACAAGGTTTCCAAATCCCTGCAGGGGCGGGAATTTATGATAGAATAATAATTTACACCATTTCAGGGAATATAGAGCAAATTAAATTTACTGGCTTGGATACGATAATTGAAGAAAACGATATGGATACATTAACAAGTGTTAGTTTGTTAGAAAATAACTTAAACCCCTCTTTGGCTCCATCTGATCAGATTGCGATTTTAGAGGGATTGCCTGCAAATGTTAATTATCAACTGAGGATCTGGGGAGAAACAGGAACTAAATTTAAGATATTATTGGAAAAAGTGGTTTAAATGCCAACAATCTATAAATTTTTGAGAAATAGGGAATTACTGGTTTTTGGTGCGGGTCTTGGATTAGGAGCTTACTCAATGTATGAACTTTCAGATAAGTCCAATAAGATAAATAAAACAATAGGAATAGCAGTATTTTTTATTATTTTATTAATTGTTGGATTGTATATTGCTAAAAGAAGAAAATTGGTGAAATTATGATTGATCCTGCATTATTGAGAAGAGAAGTTATGGGGTTTAGAGGAAAGTTAGCAAATTTGATTAGAGATAACAAAAAAGTAGTATTAGCTGGTGCTGGTGGTTTAACTGCTGGATATTTGGCTAATGAAATGCTAAGTGGTGGAGAAACACAAGTATATAGGATAAAAAGAAATGACGGGACACTTATTGAAAAAATTGTAAAAAAAGAAGATGGGAGCGTTAATTATTTAGGAATTTTTTTAATAGTAGGAATTTTAGGGGCTATTTGGTATTTTTTTGTTAGAAAAAAGAAAAGCTAAATAAGGGATGATTATGGTTTTATTAAGATTGGGAAGACGATTAACAAGTGGTTATGCTAAAAAATTAGCTGAATTAAGGAATCTGTATAAATTTAGATTATCGAGAGTCGCACAAATTAGGAACGCACTATTAAAAAGAAGAGTTTCATTATTACAAAAAATAAGACAGCAAAGATTGGAATTAGCAGAGAGGTTAAAAGCACTTAGAGCGAGACAATTACAGAGATTAGAAGCTATGAAAAATAGAGCAGTTGAAATGAGAAATTTAGTAATGCAGAGAAGAGCATCAATTCTAAGTAAAATAAGCGAATATAGGCACTCATTAGCAGAAAAGTTAAAAGCACTTAGGGAGAAAAACCAAATGAAGATAAAAGAAATTGAAGAAGCGAAATTAAAAGAAAGAATGATGATGCAACCAAAAAAAAGTTTATTAGAGAAAATTGGCGACTGGGCAAATCTTGGACTCACTGGATTGATGCTTTGGGAAATGCTTAAACCTCAGAATCAGGATAATAACTTAGGAGATCTGGGGAATATGGGATTAGGAGATTTAGGATTAGGGGATTTGGGAGCTGGCGATTTAGGAAGCTTAGGATCTGGAGATTTAGGAGGATTAGGGGATTTAGGAAGTATGCCTATGGATAGTTTAGGAGATCTGGGAAGTTTAGGAGATTTAGGGACTGGTGATTTAGGAAATGATGAAAGCGGGGATATATTAGATGGATTAAGTAATGGAAACGATTTAGGGAATTATGAAGATAATGGTTTAGAGGACTATGGAGATTATGGTTCAGGGGACTATGGATTGGATGATGGATTATATGGACTAAATAATGGGGGAGAAGGAATTGTGGATGGAATTTCAAACAAATTAGGGATTCCTAAAGAATTTGTTTATTTGGCTATTGGAGGAGCAGTTTTAATTGGGGGCTATTACTTTGGAGTTAAAAAAGGTGGATTTAAGAAATTAAAAAAGAAAATATCAAAGTGAGATTATGACATATTTTGTATATGGGGAGATAGATGATTTAGGAGCAGGTAATCAAATTTATTACGTTAATAGAACCGAAAATAAAGATAAAAATAAAAATAACGACAATAAAACAGCCATAATTATTATTTTACTACTAATAATTTTAATCATGGTGATAGTAAATGGAATTAAAAATAATTCCAAAAAATGACCCGTATTTGTTGGATGTTGAAGTTTCTGGAAGTGAGGAAGAGCTTTTAAAGTTAGAGGAAGCATATAAAACAACTGAATTAAGTTATTTGATTTTTGATTTAGCTTTTAACAATAATAAAGCAACATTCACAATAATAAAGCAAGATTTAGATGCTGTTAAGTTGATCTTAAAAAATATTGAAAAAGAAGTAGAAGATGAGGGAGAAGATGATAGAGCTTAATATTAATGAAGAGGCATATATAAACGAGCATTTAAAAAGAAGGGGGCAAATTTTGGATAATATAGATAAAGCATTATCAAATAAAGAGGTTAAAGAAATAAATGTATGGCAGGGATCTTGGAAAATAGGAAGAATGGATCAGAAAAGAAAAGGAGTTGTTATCTGTTGCAAAAATGGAGATGTTGTTGATATTCGACATTATGAAACTAAAATAAACAACAAAACAAATACAACCGTTTATGCTTCTGCAATGATAAATAAAAGATGGAGATGGCTTGGAGTAGTAAGTAATGATGAAACAGTATGTAATTTAGTTAAAAATGTTATAGAGAGGACTGAAAATTTAAAAAAAGAGCTGGATAATAAAGTAGCAATGCAAATAAAAGCAAAATATGAAAGAATTGGAATAAAAAGAGGATAACGTGATAAAATGACAGATTTCAGAGGAATAATTAGGGATATTTCAAATGTTGATTTTTATTCTGATGTAATATCAAACGAAGGAAAAAAGGAATTTAAAATTAATAAACCTTTTAGGATTATACAAGTTAGTTTTTCAGGTTTTCAGGAAAATAGCCCAGTAATCGCATCTGTTTATGGTGATGAAAGACCACACGGGAATTATTATGTATATAAAGGAACAACGGGAGAGCAATTTAAAAAATCTCCAATCCTCATAAACAAAATAGAAGTTGAAGTTATTGGACAAGTAGAAAATCCAATATTTGTTAATATCGTTTATGAAATTTTAGAAGATAACTACGGTGTATGAATATGGTTGATTGGAAAACAAAATTCATCGGAACACCAACATACAGCGATTTAAATAACTTTTTTAGCATAGACCTTAGTATAAATGAAACCAAAACTTTTGGATCTACAAATAACAATTTACAGAGATTATTCGTTGGAAATGAAATTTTAGATGATAAAAACGTTAATATTGATTTTAATATTGATTTTAATCTCCCTGATTTAATAGATTTCGGATTTAATATTCCAGATATGAATATAGATGTAAAAACAGGATATATTTATTTTAACTTAGAAATACAACAATTAGGATTTAGCATGTGGAGAGGGGTTAAATATCTTAGATTTCCAGATAGGAATATGATATTTCCAAGTGGATACAGATTAAGTAATGGAAATATATATTGGGGAACGGATATAGAAGTTGGATGGATTACTTCCTTAGTTCAAAGAAGTATTAAATTAACAGGTTCAACTGAAAGGGATATTTTAGCTGAATTTGGGATTTATGATCAACAATTTATAGATTTTTTAAAAAATTTTGTTTATAATGCATATAACTTAATGAAAGAATATACAGATTGGTATAATCATTTAGCAGACAATTCAAACACACTTTCAGTTGCTATCGCAGTTAATACTGCAAGGCAGATATTCAATGCTTTATCGCAATATAACATCCAAGGAATTGTTGATATAGCAAAACAGAAATTAGGAGATGCTTATGAGTATGTTAAAGATCCTAATGTTATAATAAGCATAGGTTTAACTTATGCAATTGACGCTCTTGGTGATGCTATTGTTGGGGCGTTAGGCCTCTCGGAAGGAATTGCAGTAATTTTAGGATTTATGCTATATTCAGCCGCGGAATCAATAATGGACGGAGTTAAAAAATGGAATGAATGGAAACAGACAAACGGAGATAATGTTGTATCTTTTGCAAAATTTTTAACCAATTATTTTAATCCCACACCTGAAAATCCCATAGATGCAGATAATTTTTGGGGAAACTGGGCTGAACATGTTATTGAATCTTGCAGTGCCATTGCAAATTTTTTGGGAATATCTAAAAATAATTACACCTGGGAAGATTTCCTTAATGAAATTTCAAAACTTGCTCCACAGCTTATAACTGAAGATTTAAAATTTACAGTAGATTACACATTTGAATATACATTAGTAAATTGTAATTATGGATTTGCAAAATACGACGGCTGGTTTTTCCCAAAATACCACATTTATAAAGCTTATAATTTACAACCTTCAAATTATAAACTTTGTGGGATGATACCACTACCAAATGGAGATGTCTTTTTAAGAGAAATTGAATTAACAAAAGATAACATTAATGCTATCTTTAACAAACCCAATTTTCCATTATTAATGCTAAAAACTTGGAAAGGCACTTATGCACTACTAAGTCAAGTTATAGAAAATGAAGGAATCACAAAATTTGTAATTGGCTCAACTTTTCCAAGTTATTTGCAAATGAAGGCATATAATATTTTAAAAATCAGAATAGAGTAGAGGGAAAGCATGGTTAAAAAATATTACATGGGGATAGAAATAGCAAATTATTATTTAGAGAGATTTAAAAGCAAAGAAAATTTCTTTTACCACTTAAAAAACTTCATAGAGGAAGATGTAAGGGAATGGAAGACAAAACCGCCTAAAAACATTGATGCAATTTGTAATTACGGCTGGAAAGTTTATAACTCTCTAAAAAGTGTAGAAGAAAAGAAAAACTTCATTTATGCTTTATTATGTATGCCACATAGGATTTTGGAAGCATTTAGAAATATGAAACTCGTAGAAGTTAAAAAAATTCTAACAACCGTTAAGGTAAATGAGAATATCTTTAAAAACTTCTATTTGGTGTTTGATGAAGATAATTTCAGATTTCTTATTTACGATTACAATAATGAACTAATTGGGGATATTTCAAATAAAGAAAATGTTTTAGAGCTTTGTAAATATCTAAGAATACCGATAGGTGGTGTTAATGAAAATAAACAGCAAAGTGGTGATTTTAGCGATATTATTCCTGATATTCACCATCATATGTAATCTAATGGCTGATGAAATAATAAAAGAACTGAAAAAGTGATTATTATGGAAAAATACAAATATTTAGGAAAGACAGTCAAAGATACAGGAGAAAAAGGTTTAGACAATCCATCAGAATTTAGAGGAATAATTAAAAGCATTATTTCAGATTACAGGGAAGGAAAAATTTCCAAAGAGACCGCAAAAGGTAGGTTATTGCTATTATATAGATTAACCTTCCCAGAACACAATCATAAAGTTTCAAAAATCCCAGAAGAACGCTTGGAGAAGATTAGGGAAGAGATAAAAAGAGCAATGAAAAAACTTGGAGATGAAAACATGGCATCATCTAAAACTAAAAAAAGAACAGTTAAAAAATTCTCAAAAAAGCAGATGGTAAGTTATTTAAAAAGATGGTTAAAAGGCAGAGGAGTAGATCCTGACTTGGTAGATTTGGAGGCATTGGTTGATGAAAAACTTACTTATGAAGAAAATAAACAGCTTATTTTAGAACATATCAAGCCATTACTAAAAAAAGATGAGAATGAACTTAAAAATTATGAGGATAAGTCATTAAATGATTTAAAAAGACATTTATTTGATGAAGCAAGAAAAATAAATGATGAAAGACCATTAGAAGAAAGAGAGAAAGATGAACAAACAAAGGCAGATGTGGTTTTTGATTTAAACAATGCAAAATCAGAGGAAGAACTTTATAATATGTTTTTAACTTGGATGGAAAACTTAGACAAATTTGATGAGTTTGACATTGAAGGAGTCGATTATTTGGGTGATAACATGGGGGCAAATAAAGAGGAATTAATGAAATTAGTTAGAAAGTTTATAAAGGCAAGAATTGAGCTTGCTAACTATTTAAAACAACATAAAGTTGATGAAAATGAATTAAAAGAAATTTGGAAAGAAGTTTTAAAATTAGAAGGAAAAGATGTTGAAAAATCAGTTAAAGTTGATGAGAAGAAGAAGGCAAAGAAGAGATTAAAACCAACCGTTAATAACGTTATTAAATGGATGATTAATCCAGCAAAATACGATTTAATTGGGGTGGATGAATGATTATCTCTGCC
>JAADDS010000031.1 GCA_013153845.1 Methanococci archaeon
TATTCTCCTCAGCAGTTTTTAGAGCTTTTTTTGATAGATCAACTCCAACAACCTCAGCCCCTCTTATCGCTGCATGAACAGAAAAACCCCCCGTATAACAACAAATATCCAAAACCCTATCTCCCTTTTTTATAAACTTCTCAAGATATAACCTATTTTCCCTCTGATCCAAGAAAAAACCTGTCTTTTGCCCTTTAACATCAACCTTAAACTTCGCTTCTCCTTCTTGAATAACTGTCTCGAATTTTTCTCCAGCTAAGATGCCTTCAACCTCTGGCAATCCAGCTCTCTTCCTATTTCTCCCAGAACTTTTTTCATATATGCTATCAACTCCCAAATCTAAAAGAGTTTCAACAACAACATCTTTCATCTTCTCAATACCGTAGTTAAATATTTGAACTGTTGCTATATCGTTATATTTATCAATAACCAAGCCGTTCAGCCAATCTGACTGAGTATAAACCATTCTATACGTCTCTTTAAATCCTAATTTTATTCTGTATTCGTTTGCTTTAATTATCTTTTCTCTTATGTAGTTTTCATCTAACTCTTCCTTTCTTAAAGTCATTATCCTTACTTCTCTTGGATTTTTAAAACCTCTACCTAAAAATTTCTCTCTCTTTGAATAAATATCAACAACCTCTCCAATCTCAATTTTATCAAAGTCATCTTTATTTAATATATTTTCCCTCGGAATAATCAAATTCCCTTTCTCTATTGCGGAATAGCCCCCAAAATCAACATACAGTTTTGTTGCCATATTTAATTCACCGTATTTTTATTTTTTTGTATTTTATGTTTTATCTTCTCCTTTTTTATTTTCCTTCTTTTCATTCTCTTTTAGTTTTTCAGTGTATTTACATTTCGGATAGTTAGAACAGCCAATAAATTTCCCAAACTTACCTTCTCTAATAACCAAGTCCCCTCCACATTTTGGGCATTTTCCTACAACTTCTTTTTCTTTTTTATTTATTGGCTCTGTGTATTTACACTTTGGATAATTTGAACATCCATAAAACGCTCCATAAATCCCTTTCTTTAAAGTTAACTTAGCCCCACATTTTGGGCAAATTCTATTTTCTTCTTTAACCTCTACTTGTTTTAAAGGGCATTCTGGATTTATACATATTTCTCTATCTCCAATTTTTAAAATAGGGGATTTGCAGGCATTGCAAACTTTGTTTGGGATCTTTATTCTACCTTTCTCTGGGAGGGAATAATTTACATCACATTCAGGATAGTTTGAACATCCAACAAACCTCCCCTTTTTATGTCTTATTAAGATTAGATCTCCTCCACATTTTGGGCATTTTCCTACAATTTTAGCTTTTTTGTTTGTGGCATCTAAGTTTTTTATAAGATAAGTTCCAATATCTTCCTCTTTTTCTTTAAACTCTTCTAATATTTTCCTTAATTTATTTTCTGCCTCATCTAAAACCTCATCCTTTTTAATCTTTCTAAACTGTATTTTTTCCAACTTCTCTTCTAAATCCCTCGTCATCTTTTCATCCACGATCTCTGGGCAGAACCTTTTCAGTGTTTCAATTACTGAAATTCCCAAGTCAGTTACTTTTAAAGAGCCGTCATCAACAACATAGCCCCTTTTTATTAATTTGTCTATGATCTCTGCCCTTGTTGAATTATGAACAACTATATTATTGGCAATAAAGTTTGAATATTCTGAGTTGATAATATCATAAACATATCCATTGTAGTTGATTTTTCCAATATTTGAGATCGTCTTTGTAATAAAATCTTTGTTAAATGTGAATGAGATAGTTTTCATACCTTTCTTCAAGTCATTGGCTTTAACGTATATAAAATCTCCATTATCATATATTAAAATTGGATGCTCTTCTGTTGCCTCAATAAAACTACCATCTCCAAATTCGATTCTATAAACGCTCTCATACTTCCCTAATTTTCTCCTACTTATAAATTTAAAACTGCTCTCAACCTCATCTTTATAATTAAATGAGAAACATTTTATATTTCTGTTATTTACTGCTAATTCAATATTTTTCTCCTCATATTTCTCATTTAACAACTCAAATAATTTCTCAATCTCTATATCTTTAATTTCATTATCAATTTTAACTTTAATTAATGTATTTGCTGCTAAACATTTAGTTCCAAGCCCTCTTTTCTCCAACTCTTTAATTATGCTTGCAACAGTATATCTCTTTGGTGGTTGTGTTTCTTTTCTTGTTATTGTTATCTTTTCAACGTTAATTATGTCATTTTTCTTTAATGCTGGGAGTTCAATTTCATCAAACTTTGGGAAGTAATATATCTCATGCCAGCCCTCTTTTACAGTTCTTGAACCAGATAACTTAAATTTCTCTCCTTTAATGTCAATTTTTACGTTTAAATATTCTCTCTCTGCATTATCCCAAAAAGCGGATAAAGTTCTTCTTGCAATTAAATCATAAATCTTCTTCTCTTTCTCTGAAAGTTCTTCTTTTGGAATATCTACTATATGTATGGCTGGATGTGCTGGATCGTCTTTTTTTCCTTCAACTGGTTTTAAATTCTTCTCTAATATTTTCTCAGCCCATTTTCCATAAATTGGATGATTCTTTATTATATTCAAAATATCTTCCAAATACTTTCTGTCTTTTGGAAGTTTTTGGCTTGATGATCTTGGATAGCTGATCAGAGCCCGTTCATATAAACTTTGGGCAATTTCTTGCGTTTCCTTTGGAGATATTTTAAAATAACTGTATGCCTCTCTCTGTAAAGTTCCCAAGTCAAAAGGTGGAAGTGGCTTTATCTTCCTTTTTGTCTTCTTTATTTCTACAACTTTACCAAATTTTTCATCTTTTATTTTTTCATATACGCTTTTTGCCTCTTTCTCATCCCAAAATTTCTCCTTCTCATGTATTGCCTTTAAATTATCTTTTAATAATGCCTCAATAACCCAATACGGCTTAGGGATAAATTTTTTAATTTCCAATTCTCTTTCAGTTAAAAAAGCTAATGCAGGACCTTGAACTCTTCCGACACTCATTGTTTTCCATCTATTCACTGCCCTTATGGCATTCATCAAAGCTCTCGACAAATTTATACCAAAATACCAATCTACAATATGCCTGCTCTCCCCTGCATCAACTAAGCCATAATCAATTTCATCAGGGTTTTCAAATGCTTTAACTATCTCTTTTTTTGTTAATGATGAGAATCTCATTCTTTTTGCTTTTTCTCTTCCACAACAGTATTTTAATGCATGATAGCCAATTAGCTCTCCTTCAATATCCCAATCCGTTGCTATATAAAACTCATCTGCCTCTTTTGATAGTTTTTTTAATGCCTTTATGTATTTATTTACATATTCTTTTCCTTTATCAACACTCGCAGGCACCCATTTTATATTAAATACAGGATATTTTCCAAATTCGTTATTTTCTTTTTCAACTAAGGTAAATAAATGCCCAACAGCACTCGCTACTATAATCTTTTTCCCATCTCTTTCTAATTCATAGTACGGAACTCCGTCAATACTTTTTTTCTTTGGTTTTCCTAAAGCATTAGCTATCTTCTTAGCAACACTTGGCTTTTCGCATATTATTAAAGCAGTCATGATTCCACATTCGTTTTATTGACTTTAAATAACTTTATTATGAATTTGTGCTTCCGATTTATTTGTTATTAATGTTTGTTAATATTTGTAAGTAGGTTTTCTTATTATTGTTTTTGGGTTATAAATAGTTCATATATTAGTTCATTAAGTTATAATTTAGTTAAAGGTTTAATTATTACTATGACCCTAGATATGGATATACGAATTAAATAGTTAGAGTTAATAATTAAAATTTTGAAAAATAAAAATAAAAAATAATGGATAGAAGATAGTTGGTAATAGTATATTGATTTTATTTATTATTCTGGAAGTTTATCGTTGTATGCTGCGTGGGCTATTGCATGGGCTAAAAATGGAGCTAATATTAAATAAACAAATGCCAATAGCGTTTCTCCAAGAGCGAGAAAAATTAAAAAGCATGCACAATCAATAACCCCCAATATGTGAATTCGCGCATATATCATATTTTTTCTATCCTTTTCTACCCAGAGACGATATGAGGCAACAATAATTCCAAAAGAAGCGATTACTACAAGGGTATCTTTTATTATATCAACAAACTGTTCCACTGAGCACCACCTATTGCGTTATAGAATCTCCCTTGCTGTTTTAATCGATTTAATATAATTTAATTTGACATAATTTTTAACATAAATTTAAAATTTAATATTATGTTGAATTAGATCGTTAGGTTGAACTATAATGATCGATAATGATAAATTTTACTTGCAGTTATTTATATATTACGCAAATTAACCTGAATATAATTATATTTACAATATATATTTATTATTTTATACTTTATATTTATCTTTATATTTAATATTTTTACTTTTTTATTTTTCCAAACATTCTGAAAAGTGCAAATAGAACAACACTTACAGCGATCATTGCAACAGATATGGGTTTGGAGGCATTCAGTCCAAAACTCATAAATCTTTCATATATCAAGATAGGAACGGTTTTTGGATAGTAAGCAATTATTAACAGGGCTCCAACTTCACTGATTCCTCTTGCAAAACTTAAAATAGTTCCAGAAATAATATTATTTTTTATTAATGGAAGAGAGATTTCAAAAAACGTTCTTAGTTTAGAAGCTCCGAGAGTTCTTGAAACATGTTCTATCTCTTCATCTACACTTAAAAACCCATCTCTTATACTATTAATCATAAATGGGATACCAACAAAAAGATAAACAACCACAACTCCCCAGAAATTATCAACTATATACTCCCCAACGAATTTTATAAAATCAACACCATAAATAAAAGATAGGATCATAATCCCGACAACACTGTGAGGAATAGCCATTGGCAAGTCCAAAACTGCCTCAATGAAACTTTTAAATGCAAAGTCATGTCTTGCTAAAACATATCCTGTAGGAATCCCAAAGATCAACGCTATTGATGTAGCGACAGCTCCGGCTAATAGTGTTGTTTTAAACGCCTCAATAACCTCTCTATCAATTAGTTGTGATAGATCCCCAGGATTTAAGATCATATAAACGATGGGCAAAAATACGAAAGAGAAAATAAATATCAGAAATATTGATAAAATCATATCAAACTTGTCCATGTTTACCACTTTAAACGTTAAAATTGATTTAAATCAACCATGTGGTTTATTATAAATTTATTAAAATTTATTAAATTTAAAATTTATTGATGTTGGTTATTATAGTTAATCGTTTTAGATTACTCTCAAAATTATTATTAACTCAACATTTTTAATGTAAATGTTAATATGAAAGTTAATCAATAAGTTATATAAAATTTACGTAATTAAAATCAATAAACAAGGTTGGTAAGGAGGAATTTACATGATAACAGTGGGAATAGATCATGGAACATCCGGAATAACAACATGTATAAAATATAATGGAAAAAAGACCATATTCAAACTGAAAAGAACAGAACTTAAAGAAAAATCGTATTTAGAAGAATTAAAAAAATATATTCCATTAGAAAACATCGATCTAATTGCTTTGACCTATTCCATGGGAGATGGTATAAACAAAATTCTGCCAATAGAAAAAGTAAAAAACAGAGGGGTTTTAAGTGCAGAAGGAGCTGGAGAGAAAATCGGAGGCGGAACAAAAGTTTATGACGAGATCAAAGATTCAGGAATTCAAACAGTAGTTATTCCTGGATTGCATAGAGGGATTGAATGTTTAGATGAAAGATTTAGGGCTTTGTATTCGCATATTGCCTCTCCGGAGAAGGTCTCAATTGCCTACTACGCTCATAAAAAATTTGGATTTAATGATTTTATCCTTTCAGATGTCTCTTCAAACACCGTAACCTTGATCATAAAGGATGGAGTTATATTAGGTGGTTTTGATGCGTGTATTGGGGCAATTGGAATTTTACATGGGCCTATCGATTTAGAAATGATTAGAAAAATAGATGCCGGAGAGATAACCGCAAATGACGCATTTTCAAAGGCAGGGGCTGTTAAGATAGCAAAAATTTATGAAGGAGTGGAGGATACCAAAAAAACAATAATAGATAAATATAATACCGATAAAAACTGCAAATTAGCAATAGATAGTTTAATTTTGAGTGTTTCAATGGAAATAAACGGATTACTTCCTCTAATAACAAATAAAAATAAAAAAAATGTTGTTTTAGCAGGATCTATTGGAACCCTAAGATCTCCAATAGATATTCCAAAAAAATTAAAAGAACTAATTAACGCAAGAATCTATTCCCTATACGGAGAAAGCGGAGCTATTGGTGGAGCAATAATTGCAGAAGATATTTTAAAAGGAAAAGATAATATTTTAGGGATAAAAGTTGAGTTTTAAAGGGATTAAAAATGTATGCTATTGGATTAGGAAATAATATGGATGAAGTTTTAAAAGCAGAAAAAAAGTTAAGAGAAGAGGGGATAAACGTAGAGTTAATTAGAGATCCTAAACGTTTAGTGGATAAGTTAATTCGTGGAGAGATAGAAGGTGCAGTGAGGGGATCTCTTCCTTCATCAAAAGTTATACCCTATTTAAAATCCAAAATAGGAAGATTTTATCGGACTTCAATATTAAAAAATCCATTTACAGGAGATATATTTTTACTCTCTCCTGTAGGAGTTGATGACATCTCAGAAGAAGAGGAAGAAAGAGTGGAAGATAAAATAAAAATAATAAACCTTGCATCAAATTTTTTGCGATCTGTTGGGATCGAGCCAAAAGTTGCCCTTCTTTCTGGCGGGAGATTAGGAGATTTAGGGAGAAGTAAAGTTGTAGATAGGACAATATTAGAAGCTGAATTGATATTAAAGCATATTAAAAAAGAAAATAAGAACTTAGAGATAGAACATAGAGGAATATTAATAGAAGAGTATTTAAAAGAAGGATATAATATAATAATCCCTATGGATGGAATAAGTGGAAATTTGATATTTCGATGTTTAGCCCTTGTTTGTGGAGTTCCAGGATGGGGAGCAATACTCCTCTCAGAGAAAAATGTAAAATTTATTGATACGAGTAGAAATGCAGATTGGAAAAGATACTATAATGCAGTTAAGTTCCTTCACAATTTTAATATTAAATAATGAAAATAAAAAATATTAAATTAATATTTGGATTTGAATGAATTAAACAATGAATCAAATAAATTAATAAATTCAAGATTTAAATAATTTAAAATATTAAAAATAAATTAATAAATAGAGAGAGCAATAAATAATGAGAATTAAATAAAGAGTTAAAGAATTAAATAGTTAACTTAAAAAAGAAAATTTGTAATAATAATCATATATAAACAAAAATTATGCATTAAGACGAATTACAACAGAAAAAATAGAAACTCCCTTTTAATTTACGATAATGATTAAAGTTAAAATAAAATTTAAATAACCTCAATTTTCCCTATTTTGCAATTGCAAACTACAAAAGGTGAGGATTTTGGGCAATATAAATACACTAAAAAGTATCGGTAAAAGAATAATGCTCGATTTTTATAAAATTTTGGATAAATCAAGAGTATTAAAAATATATGAAAATATCTTAGAAGAATCCATAGACAAAAACAATCTTCCGAAACATATTGCAATAATAATGGATGGAAACAGAAGAACAGCTGAGATATATGGAAAGGATAAGTATTATGGGCACTATTTAGGAGCTGAAAAAGTTAGAGAAGTTCTTAGATGGTCGAGAGACCTTGGAATAAAAGTAGTTACCCTCTACGCATTCTCAACTGAAAATTTTAAAAGATCTGAAGAGGAAGTCAACAAATTAATGGAATTATTCGAAAAGAAATTTTATGAGATTGCTGATGATGAAGAAACACACAAATATGAAGTTAGGGTTAGAGCCATTGGAAGAATCAACCTATTACCGAAAAATGTTCAAAAAGCGATAAAATATGCTGAAAATAAGACAAAAAATTATGATAAGTTCTTTGTAAATATAGCAATTGCGTACGGAGGACAGCAGGAGATCATTGATGCGATTAAAAAAATAGCTGAAAAGGTTAAAAAAGGGGAGATCGAGCCAGAAGACATTAACAAAAAATTGATTGATGAACATTTATATACTGCGAATTTACCGTTTCCAAATCCGGATCTTATTATAAGAACATCAGGGGAAGAAAGAATAAGCAATTTTTTAATTTGGCAGAGTTCTTATTCAGAATTATATTTTTGCGATACATACTGGCCTCTATTTAGAAAAATTGATTTTTTAAGGGCAGTTAGGGACTATCAACGAAGGCAGAGGAGGTTCGGAAAATGAAACCTAACCTTGCTAAACTCAATGTATCTAATAAAAAACACAATAAAATAACTCAAAATAAAAAAATTAGAAGAATCAAAGGTGGCTTGTATTTAACAATTTTTTTAATAATTACTTCCCTTTTAACATGTGGATGCACGGAAATGAAAATAAAAACTACCAACAACATCAATAAAACACATACAGTAGAGTTAACCAACCATACTAACATAAATATAGAAACAAAAACTCTTCAGCCAGAAAAGGCAAATTTAAGTTATGAAATTCTTGCATATGGATCCTTTGGGAGTAAAGAAAGGACTAACTACTTCTATTATCTTGATAATAAAACAGTAATCGTTATAAATCTTGGAGAAATGCCCACATCCGGCTATATCATAAAAATTCTAAATATAACAAGAGAAGGAAACAATATTACCGTTTATTATACAATAATTCCTCCAAAAAATGCTACTGCAATGGTTATAACCTACCCTTACATAAAACTCTATGTGAATGGAACATTTGATAATGTAATCTTCAAAGAAAAATAATAAAAAGCGATAAAATAAATCAAAAAATAAAAAATGAGAAAGATCTGTTTTACCCAAAATGAAATTTTTTAATACTTAATTTTACATTTATTATATCTTC